>JALYIB010000156.1 GCA_030775965.1 Acidobacteriota bacterium
GATCAGGCCTTCCGATAATTCGAGAGTGTGGCCGAATTTCTTGGCTACGGCTTTAAGGACTTCGAGGGCCGCACTGGTCACTTCGACGCCGATACCGTCGCCGGGTAGGATTAGGATTTTTAGGTTCATTATTGAGTATTTTTAGTTTACCGATAGCGGGCTGGTCTGATTATTTGCACTCGCACCATGGAGCCTTCGTTGCTTCCCACAATTGAGCGGTTCTGTAGAGGTCATTCAGGAATAGGCACGGTTGCTTCGTCTTGAATTCCGAAAAGCGGAAAGTGAAGGACTGTTGCGGTTTGTGACCGCAAAGGACGATCACTCTATGACGAGCATTCATATCTAACCCAGAAATCTTAAAACTCTCTTTGATGGACCAAGGCATAACCTGTGCGTCGACTTTCAAAGAGTACTTTTCAGCCTCGCAGTTCAAGCTGGGATCGCCCGTCCTTTTTGCGGCAACAATTACTGGCGCTACACAAAGAGATCCATGGTCCGATCCAGCAAAACAGTTCGGGATGATCAACGCAGCTATTAAAATGAGCGTCGTAATTGAGTACATGCTAGCTGGCGCGCGTGGCTCGGCTTTCTTCTTGCACTTCGCGCGCTAACGTGGAAATTTCGTCGTTTCTCATGCCTTTCTTGCGATCGGCCAGCGTGGTGAAGCGCTGGTATACGGCGTCTAGCTGCTCGCGGGTGAGAGCGAAACCTAGAGTTTCGCACCTCTGCGTCAGGGCGTGACGGCCGCTGTGTTTTCCTAAAATCAGTTTGCTTTCGGGGACGCCGACGCTGTGCGGGTCCATGATCTCATAGGTGGTGCGTTCCTTGAGGAAGCCGTCCTGGTGGATGCCGGCTTCGTGGGCGAAGGCGTTTTCACCGACGATGGCTTTGTTGGGCTGCGGGCCGAAGGTGATGATGGACGTCAGCAATTGGCTGGCGGGGAAGAGGTGTTCGGTTACGATTTTGGTTTGGTAGGGGAGGCGGTCGCGGCGGGTGTTGATCGCCATTACGATTTCTTCCAAAGCCGCGTTGCCAGCGCGTTCGCCAATGCCGTTGATGGTGCACTCTACCTGGCGGGCTCCGTTTTGGATCGCGGCTAGGGAATTGGCTACGGCCAGGCCGAGATCGTCGTGGCAGTGCACGCTTACGATGGCGGTGTCGCCGAGGGCTTTCGACATGCGGGCGATGAGGGCGCCGTATTCGTCGGGGACGGAGAAGCCTACGGTGTCGGGCAGGTTGACGGTGCGGGCTCCGGCGGCTACTACGGCTTTGGCGACTTCTTCGAGGTAATCCCAGTCAGTGCGGGTGGCGTCTTCGGCGGAGAACTCGACGTCTTCTACATAGGAGCGCGCGAGAGTCACCGCGGCTACGGCTTCGTCGAGGACTTGCTGACGGGATTTTTTTAGTTTGTACTTCAGGTGGATATCGCTGGTGGCGATGAAGGTGTGGATGCGCGGGCGCTTGGCGTGTTTTAGTGACTGGGCGGCGCGTTCTACGTCCAGGCGATTCGAGCGGGCGAGTGCGGCTACGTTTACCCAGGGGAACTCGCGGGCTACGGCGCCTACGGCTTCGAAATCGCCATCGGAGGCGATGGGGAATCCGGCTTCGAGGATATCGACGCCCAGGTCGACTAGCTTGGCGGCCATTTTGAGTTTTTCGGGCACGGTCATGCTGCAACCGGGGGATTGCTCGCCGTCGCGGAGAGTGGTGTCGAAGATGTAGATTCGTTCGGCCATGGGGGCGCCTCTATTCAAATTATGTGCGGTGGAGTTAAATTTAGCAAATTGATAATGTTAGCAGGTAGTATAATTATCGCAAATGGAATTGCACCCATTACGCGTGTTTTTGACGGTGGCGACGGAGAAGAGTTTCTCGCGCGCGGCAGAGAAGCTGTTGCGGACGCAGCCGGCTATCTCTTTGTCGGTGCAGCGGTTGGAGTTGGAGTTGGGGGAGCGGTTGATTGACCGGTCGGCCAAAGATTTGCTGCTGACGGATGTGGGGAAGGTGGTGCTGGACTACGCGCGGCGGTTCGAGAATCTGCAGGGGGAGCTCGAAAATGCGCTGGCGGAGATGCGGGACAAGTCGGCGGGGCGGCTGACGATTGGGGCGAATGAGTCGTCTACGTTGTATTTGCTGGACCACATTGAGCGGTATCGGCGGCGGTTTCCGAAGATCAAGGTCCAGATCCGGCGGAGTTTATCGAGCAAGATTCCGGCGGAGTTGATTG
>JALYIB010000157.1 GCA_030775965.1 Acidobacteriota bacterium
CGACATCATCGACCAGGTAGGGCCGGACAGGGCCAGTTACCTGCTCGAACACCTGATGGAACGGGCCGCCAACCTGGGCGTGCGAGTTCCCCTGCGTTGGAATACACCCTACATCAACACCATTCCGCCGGAAGAGCAGGTGCCCTATGGGGGCGACCGGGCGCTTGAATGGCGCATTAAATGTTTAATCCGCTGGAATGCGCTGGCGATGGTGGTGCGGGCTAATAAGAATGACGCGAACATCGGCGGCCACTTGGCCACCTATGCTTCGCTCGCGACGTTGGTCGAGGTGGGCTACAACCACTTCTTCCGCGGCTCGTATCAGGACCCGATTGCGGGCAAGCTGGCGGGGGACTTTGTATACTTCCAGGGGCACGCTTCGCCGGGCGTTTACTCGCGTGCGTTTCTTGAGGGACGCTTGAGCGAGCAGCACCTGGAGAATTTTCGCCACGAGCTGCGCGATCATCCGGGGTTATCGTCTTATCCGCACCCGTGGCTGATGCCGGATTTCTGGAGTTTCCCGACTGTGTCGATGGGCCTGGCCCCGATCAATTCGATTTACCAGGCGCGGTTCATGCGGTATATGGAGAACCGAGGGTTGATCCCCGCGACGCCGCGCAAGGTATGGGCGTTTCTGGGCGATGGCGAGACGGATGAGCCGGAATCGCTAGGATCGATCACGCTGGGCTCACGCGAACATCTGGACAACCTGATTTTCGTCGTGAACTGCAATCTGCAGCGGCTGGACGGGCCGGTGCGCGGTAACGGCAGCATCATTCAGGAACTGGAAGCGGCGTTTCTGGGCGCCGGGTGGAACGTCATCAAAGTGGTTTGGGGCACGGGCTGGGACGATCTGCTGGCGCGCGATTCGAGCGGCTTATTGATCAAGCGCATGCACGAGTGCGTGGACGGCGAGTATCAGGCGTTCCGCGCCATGGGTGGCGCTTATATCCGCAAAGAGTTTTTCGGCAAATATCCGGAGCTGCTGAAGCTGGTGGAGCACATGAGCGACGACGAGATCTGGAGCATGCGCCGCGGCGGCCTGGATCCGCTCAAGGTGTATAACGCTTACCATCGCGCCATGCAGCACAAGGGGCAGCCCACGGTGATTCTGGCTAAGACCGTGAAGGGCTACGGCCTGGGCGAGGCGGCGGAAGGCCGCATGACGGCGCACCAGCAAAAGAAAATCGGGGATGCCGATCTGCTGAGGATTCGCGACAGGCTGGAAGTACCGCTTTCCGACGAGGCGGCCACTCACGTGGACTTTTACAGACCGCCCGAGGATTCGCGCGAGATGCGTTATCTACGCGAGCGGATCGAAGCGCAAGGCGGTTCGCTGCCAACGCGCACGGTGAAGGCCAGTGGGATTCAGGCTCCGGCGCTGGAGACGTTCAAGGAAGCGCTGGAAGGATCGCGGGGCCGGGAGGCTTCGACGACTTCGGCGTTCGTGAGCGTGCTGAAGTCGCTGCTGAAATCGCATGATCTGGGTAAGCTTGTCGTGCCGATCATTCCCGACGAGGCGCGCACTTTCGGCATGGAATCTCTGTTCCGCGAGTACGGGATTTACGCGAGCTTGGGCCAGCGCTACAAGCCCGTCGATTCGAACGTTTTGCTGTATTACAAGGAAGCGCAGAACGGGCAGATTTTGGAAGAGGGGATTACGGAGGCGGGTTCGATGGCTTCCTGCCTGGCGGCAGGCACTGCTTACGCCAACTACGGCGTGCCCATGATTCCGTTCTACATTTACTACTCGATGTTCGGCTATCAGCGCGTGGGCGATCTGGTGTGGGCTTTCGCGGATTCACGCGGCAAGGGCTTCCTGATGGGCGGGACGTCGGGGCGCACCACGTTGCTGGGCGAGGGATTGCAGCATCAGGACGGGCAGAGTCCGCTGCTGTTCAGCGTGGTTCCGACCTGCGCGATTTACGATCCGGCTTACGCTTATGAGCTGGCGGTGATCATCCAGGACGGTATTCGGCGCATGTATCAAGAGATGGAGGACCGCTTCTACTACATCTGCGTCTATAACGAAAACTACGTGCAGCCGCCGATGCCGGGAATCGAGAACGGAGTTTCGCCGGAGTTGCGCGAGGGTATTCTGAAGGGCATTTACAAATACCGCGCTTCGGAAAATGGTCCGGCGGTAGCGCAGTTATTTGGCAGCGGGTCGATTCTAAACGAGGCGCTGAAGGCCCAGCAGATTCTGGCGGAGCGCTATCAGGTGGCGACCGATGTGTGGTCCGTTACCAGTTACAACGAACTGCGGCGGGACGGGCTGGCGGTGGACCGCTGGAACCGGCTGCATCCGACGGAAGTGCCGCGGGTGGCGCACATCGCACGGCTGTTTGAAGGCGAACCGGGGCCAATTATCGCCTCGAGCGATTACATCAAGGCGGTGCCGGATCAACTCTCGCCGTGGCTGGGTTCGCGGCTGCATACGCTTGGAACCGATGGTTTCGGACGCAGCGAGAACCGCGAATATTTGCGGAAGTTTTTCGAGATCTCGGCGGAGGCGATCGTGCAGGCGACGCTGTCGACGCTGGCGCGCGAAGGCAAGATTGATGGCGAGAGGGCGCGTGCGGCGATTGCGGAGCTGGGGTTCGATGCTGAGGCGCCGGATCCAGTGACGCAGTAATATGGCTCCGCAAGAACAGAGCGAGATCGTTAAGTGCCTGGAAGATAGCCGCGCCGATTTTCGTGCGGCTGCGGAGGGTGTTTCCGAGGCGCAGGCCAAGGTGCGTCCGGCGCCGGACAAGTGGTCTGTGCTCGAATGCGTGGAGCATATCGTTGTCGCGGAGGGACGGTTTCTTGGTTGGCTACAGAATCCGGGGGCCGAGCCGGCGCCGCCGATGGACAAGCAAAAAGAAGCGAAGCTGTTGCTAGGCGTCTCGGGCCGCTCGCAGCGTGTGAATGCGCCGGAGCCGGTGCATCCTACGGGCCGTTTCGCGACGCTGGCGGAAGCCATGGTGCAATTCGACGACACCCGTGCTAAGAGCATCCAGTTTGCGGAGAGGGCGGGTGCCGGGCTCTATTCGCTGGCGGCCAAGCACGTATTCTTCGGACCGGTGAACGGCGCGGAGGTGATGGTACTGATCGCCGCGCACGCCCGCCGTCACGCGGCGCAAATTCGGGAAATTCGGGCGGCTTTATAACGCCCGGTTGGTGATATACTTCGGTCAAAGGGCCCGGCCCCTGTTTCCGCCGCTTCCTGCTCCCCGTTTGCGCGCAATTCAAACTAGGAGCACGAAATGCCCACTCGCAGAGCTTTCACTGCCCTCCTGGCGGCTGGTGTTACGGAAGCCGCTTTTGCGCAGCGCGCCGCGGTTCCTGGCGCTGCACCTTCCGCTCACACTGTCTGGCTCAATGGCAACGAATTTCCCGAAGGGCCGCCCACAGCTTCGGTCGAAGCCATGGCGCGCGTGATCGGCGAGTCGAATCGTTACCACTATCAAGAATTCCCCGCGTTTTATTCGACGCTGGCCGCGGCCGAAGAGTTGACGGCGAAGCAGATCCTGGTGGGCGCCGGCTCAAGCGAGGTGCTGCACGCGGCGATCGAGGCGTTTACTTCGCCTACGATTCCTTTGATCGCACCGTGGCCTACTTACGAGGCTCCGCCGGAGCTGGCGCATGCGATGGGACACAAGGTGATCAAAACGCCGTTGAACGCGGCGTACGCGCCGGACGTTCATAGGCTGGCGGCGGAGGCGGAAAAAGCAGGCGGCGGGCTGATTTATTTGTGTCATCCCAATAATCCGACTTCGGTGTTGACCACGCGCGCCGATATGGCGTGGCTGGTGGAGAATCTTCCTGCCAACACCTACTTGCTGGTGGATGAGGCGTATCTACATTACGGCACGTCGCCGGAGGCGATGACGGCGATGTCGTTCGTCAAGGCGGGGAAAAACGTGATCGTGTCGCGCACGTTTTCGAAGATCTACGGCATGGCGGGACTGCGCGCCGGTTTCGTTGCCGCGCGCCCGGATCTGATCAAACGGATGGAGCCGTTCCGCAACAACGTCATTAGCATCGTCACAGTGCGAGCGGTGTTGGCGGCGCTGGATCTCGGCTCGGACCTGATCGAGGAGCGCAGGGCGAGGATCGAGCACACGCGCAGCGAGCTGTGCGCGTGGTTGACCGAACGCAAGATCAACTACATTCCGCCGCAAGCGAATTTCATCGTGGTCGAGACCGGGCAGGACGCGCGTGAGATGCAGGCGAAGATGATCGCCAAAGGCTTCGCGATCGGCAGGCGCTTTGACACGCTCGAAAAAATGACGCGCGTGACGATTGGAACCGATGCCGAGATGGCGAAGTTCCGGGAAGCTTTCGCGGAGGCACTCACGAGTTAGTACACTGGCTCGTGATGATTCAGGTCACCGAAGAGCAGGTTCGCGAACATTTATCGATGGAAGAGTGCGTCCGCATCATGCGCCAGACTTTCGAGGCGCTGCGGAAGGGGACTGCTTCCAATCAGCCGCGGCGGCGTATTTATTTGGACAACGGCACCACGCTGCACAGCATGGGCGGCGTGTACGGGAAGTATTTCGGGACTAAGTTTTATTCGTCAAACCCCAAACACGGCGCGTATTTTTTCTTTTTCCTATTCGATAGCGAGACCGGGGCGCCGCTGGCACAGTTCGAGGCGAATTATTTGGGGCAGATCCGGACTGGCGCGGCTTCGGGTTACGCTACCGATCTCTTGGCGGCGCCGGGTTCTGTCACGCTAGGGGTGATCGGCAGTGGATTTCAGGCGCAGTCGCAGATCGCGGCGATCCGCTGCGTGCGCGAGGTGAAAGAAATTCGCGTGTGGAGCCGCCATCAGCAGAAGCGCGAGACGTTTGCGGCGGCCAACCAAGCGCGCGCTGCCGCTACCGCAGAAGAGGCCGTGCGCGGCGCCGATATCGTGGTCACGGCGACGCCGTCGAAGGAGCCGGTGCTGGAGAATTCGTGGATCGTCCCGGGAGTTCATGTGAATGCGATGGGGTCGAATCGAGAGCAGCGCCGCGAATTGCCCTCGCGGCTGATCGATCGCGCGGATGTGATTGCGGTCGACTCTATCGAAGTCGCGAAGATCGAAGCGGGCGATTTGATTATGGCCCCGGTGGATTGGAGCGACCGCCGCATTGTCGACCTGGCGAAGATCGAGCAGCGGCCCGCGGGCCAGCCCATCACTATTTTTAAATCCTGCGGTTTAGGAGTAGAAGACGTCGCCGCGGCGGCCTACGTTTACGAGCGGCTCGTTTAGTCCGCTATTCTTGGACGGGCATCTGCGTGTCGGAATCGCGCCACGCGCTCAACTTGAGGCGGCGGCATACCCAGCACAGGCCTTCGGTGGAGTTGGGAGCGCATTCGTCGCCGCATACGGTGCAGCGCGCAGCGGGCTTCATGCGGTCGGACTCAATGGCGCGCTTGGCCTCTTCGATGAGAGCCTGCGGAATGACCGGAGTCTCCAATTGAACTTCAGGGACCAACGTGCGTTTGCGTCTCACACATCCACTATATCAGCAGACGGGCGGCGTTGTAAGATGCTAGTAAAGCATTTGTAATCGACCCCTCATTCATGTCCAAAACAGCTTTTCTTTTTCCGGGCCAAGGCTCGCAGTTCGCCGGCATGGGCAAGTCTCTTGCCGAGGCCTATCCCGAAGCCGCGCGCGTATTCGCAGAGGCCGACAGGGCGCTGGGATTCGCCATCTCGAAGTTGTGCTTTGAAGGTCCTGACGAGGAACTGAAGCGCACGGAAATCACGCAACCGGCGATGGTTGCTGTTAGCGTGGCGGCGTTCGCGGTGCTGAAGAGCCGAGGGCTGGCGCCGGACTACGTAGCGGGGCACAGTCTGGGCGAATACTCGGCGTTAGTGGCTTCTGGGTCGCTCGCTTTGGCGGACGCGGTGCGCCTGGTGAACAAACGCGGGCGTTATATGCAGGAGGCGGTCCCGGCGGGCGTGGGGGCGATGGCTGCTTTGCTGAAGCTGCCGGAGGGAACGCTGGAGCGAATTCTCGCGGAGGCGGGGCAAGGCGAAGTGGTCACGGCCGCGAATCTCAATTCGCCGGATCAGATCGTAATCGCCGGTCATAGCGGAGCGGTCGAACGCGCCGCGGAACTCGCGAAAGCCGCTGGGGCGCGCCGTGCGGTGATTCTGCCGGTGAGCGCTCCCTTCCATTGCGCGTTGATGAAACCGGCGCAGGAGCGTCTCAAGGCCGATCTCGACGCCATTGAATTCCGCGATCTGGCGGTGCCGCTGATCAACAATTGGCAGTCGCGTGAGATCAAAACGGGAGCGGAAGCTCGCGAGGGGTTGTATCAACAAGTGCCGAACCCGGTACTGTGGGCCGCTTCCATACGCGCACTCGCCGCGGCGGGCGTGACACGGTTTATCGAGGTCGGCGCGGGCGGGGTGCTCACGGGGCTGCTGCGCAATATCGACCCGTCGCTCAGCGGCTTGAAGTTCGGGGAAGCGGACGACTGGGACAAGGTAAAATAGTACAAAGTGGTTCCGCGCGCATTCCAGATCGGTCCGATCCAGATCGCTCCGGCGACCGTGCTGGCGCCCATGGCAGGCGTCACCGACACGGTCTTCCGCCGCCTGATTCGCAACCAGGGCGGGTGCGGGCTCATCATGACGGAGTTCACCAGCTCACACGGCATTGTGGCCGCGGCGCGCGCGACTAAGCCGACGCGGACCTTCCGCTATCTGTATTTCGATCCCCAGGAGCATCCGATTTCCGCGCAATTGTTCGGCTCCGATCCGGCGGTGATGGCGGACGCGGCACGGCATTGCCAGGACATGGGCTTCGACATTGTGGATATCAATTTTGGATGTCCGGTGAAAAAAGTGGTGACGTGCAACGGAGGCTCGGGGCTATTGCGCGATTTGCCTCTGGTGGAGAAGATTCTGACCAGCGTACGCGCCGCGATCTCGATTCCGTTGACCATGAAATTCCGCGCCGGCTGGAACGATCGCGAACTAGTGACGGTTAAGATGGCGCAGCTCGCCGAAAACTGCGGCCTGCAGGCGATTGCTCTGCATCCACGCACGCGCGAGCAGGGCTACAGCGGGCGCGCCGATTGGAGCCGCATCGCCGAAGTAAAAGCCGCTGTGAAGATTCCGGTGATCGGCAACGGCGATATTGTCACGCCGGAAGACGCGGTGCGCATGGTGCGCGAAACCGGCTGCGATGCCGTGATGGTGGGGCGCACGGCGTCCTCGAATCCGTGGATTTTCCGGCAGATTGCGGAATACGCCGCTAGCGGGCACTACACGATTCCGCCGGAAAGCGCCCGCTATGAAATCATGCGGAGTTACTACGGGATGCTCATAGAGCACCGGGCCATGGATGCGGCGGGCAAGATGAAGCAGTTCGCGACCTACTTCACGCACGGCGTGCGCAACGGCGCGCAGCTCCGCGCCAGCATCTATCACGCGCATGAGACCGCGGAAATTCTGGGATTGGTGGATGCGTTCTTCGAGCGGGAGTTGGCCGCGCCCGCCGCGTAAGAGCCGTCCCTAGAAGCCGTCTATTTTACGGCCCGCGAGAAGGTCGGCCTGCGCTCCCGCGATATCGCCTAACGCGGCCCGGGACTGCGCACGCGCATAGTAAATGTGAGGCTGCTGCGGATCCTCCGCCAGGGCCTGGTCGAAATCCGCAACGGCCAATTTGTGCTCGCCCAACTTTTGAAAGGTGGACGCCCTTTGGAAATAGTTATCCAGGTTGGGCTCCCATACTATGGCTTTAGTGAAGTCTTCAATGGCACCTCGCAGATCTCCTGCCGCGCGGCGTGCGCTGGCGCGCAAGTTGTAGGCCTGGGCCAGTTTGGGATCCAGAGCGAGGGCGCGGTCGGCATCGGCGATGGCGGCGGGGTAGTCTTTTTGGCCCAGTTGCACGAAGCCCCGCTCGGCGAGGATCGTGGCGTCGCGCGGTTGCAACTCGGAGACGCGGGAGAAATCGCGGATGGCCATGGCGGGGTCGGATTGCGCAACGTAGGCGCGGCCGCGCATGCGGTAGGCTTCGGCGTTGTCCGGCGCTAACTCGACGGCGCGTTTGAAATTCAGGATCGCTTGGTCGTAGCGGGTGGTCTTTATCAGACGCATGCCGGCGTCGAAGGCTTCGCGGGCATTGCGCGGGTCGGTCACGCGCTTATAAATGATGGCGGCCAGCAGAAGCGCGAGCAGCACCCCGGCCAGCCACTTCAGCAGGCGGCGGCGGCGCTCGCGCTCGACGTCTTCCGCGGTGACCGGGATCATGATCAGAGGCTTGGTGGCGGCGTCCGGACGCCCCGGGGGTGGCGCTGATTTGCTGTGGGGATCGCTCACTGATCTTATGATAAAGGAACATGAAACAGGTGCACTTGATCACGGATGGGGCGTGTCTGGGCAACCCCGGACCGGGCGGATGGGCTTACATTTTGCGCTTCGGCGAGCATACGCGCGAGATGTCGGGCTCCCAGACACACACCACCAATAACCGCATGGAGCTTACCGCCGCGATAGAAGGTTTGCGTTCTTTGCAGCAGCCCTGCAAGGTGGAAGTAATCACCGATTCCGAATATTTGAAGAACAGTATCACCACCTGGATTCACGGGTGGAAGCGCAATGGCTGGAAGACGGCCGCGAAAAAGCCGGTGGTGAATCAGGACTTATGGATGGAACTGGAGCAGGCCGCCGAAGGCCATGACATCCACTGGACCTGGACCAAAGGCCACGCCAACCACAAAGACAACAACCGTTGCGACGAACTGGCGACCGCCGCCGCACGGCAGCAGAAATAAGTTCCTCTGAAACATTCTTCTCCCTTGGCGGGTCAAATAGGCAGTGAGGACTGTCTATATATGCGTAAACTTTTAACCGTTTGTTTTTTAGGCGCCGCCGGAATGTCAGTGAGCGCGTTCGCTCAGGAATCGTCGTCCCCGGTCGGCTTGGGAGTGAAGGGGGGCGTTCCGTTGAATGACGCGTTCGTGGTGCGGCAGGAGAATCCGGTGGATTACATCGCCGACACGCACCGCTATACCTTCGGTCCGTACGTGGAAGTGCGTCTTCCCGCTGGCTTTGGCGTGGAATTGGATGCCCTGTACCAGACCTATGAGTATCGCCAGGTGGTGCCCGCGGCGACGATCGATCAGAACTCGCATGCCTGGGAGTTCCCATTGGTGTTGAAGAAACGATTCTTGCCGGGACCGGTGAAACCATACCTCGAGGCGGGGGCGGCGTTCAGCCATCTGAGCGTGCGCGATGTGAGGGAATTGAACGATCGCAATACCTGGGGATTAGTGCTGGGCGGCGGCGTGGACTTGAAATTAGGTCCCATCCACTTTACGCCGGAAGTGCGCTACACCCGCTGGACCTCGCGGGAATTCGATAGTCCCGGGACGCTGCTGCGATCGAACGTCAATGTAGCGGCGGTGATGCTGGGCATCGGCTTCTAACGGTTCGGGAGCGGCGCGATTCTACATGGGAATCCTGCGTAAAACATTTTTCCTATTGCTTGTGGGATCGCGCCGGTACTCGCGGAGTCGCTCTGTCGGGCGGACCCTTACAGCCCTACATTAAAGGACGCGTCTCGCTGAGTCAGTTCCCGTGGGCAATGTTATCGAA
>JALYIB010000158.1 GCA_030775965.1 Acidobacteriota bacterium
ATGCTGGAACGGGTGGCTGGGATTTCGGCGGGGGCGCGTTAATCGCCGCAGCGTTCTACTTCCAGCAGGCAACTGTAGAATGTCGGGCCGCCGCCCATGTCGGTTAGGCGGTCTGAGGTTAGGACATTGATGTTGGCGGAGTCTTCGGCGCGCTTATTCCAGCGGACGGAGGGGGCGGGCTACGCCGGGTTGGACTGCGCCGTTTACGCCGGCGCGTAGCGTCAGGCTGCCGCGGTCGTTGTAGACGCGCACGCGGTCGCCGCTGCGGATGCTGCGCTTGACGGCGTCGGTTTGGTTCAAGTGGAGCAGAGACGTCGCGGCATCCACATGCTTG
Source organism: Acidobacteriota bacterium (assembly GCA_030775965.1). GTDB lineage: Bacteria > Acidobacteriota > Terriglobia > Bryobacterales > Bryobacteraceae > Palsa-187. The sequence goes on from JALYIB010000158.1 coordinate 335, forward strand.
CGGTTGCCGAAGGTGGAGTTCATGCTGTCGTGGTTCTTCGACGAGATTAGCTCCAGGGGATCGGGGCAATCGAGCGCGCAGACGGAGTGCAGGACCTGTCCCGACCTGCCATCAGATGGCATATGGGCAGGATCACAATTGGTGCGCTGGGGCGTGCGATCCTAGGCGCTATGAGAGTTGCAGCCGTGGTGATTCAAAATATCGTGCGCGTGCTCGGCCTGATTTTGTTGGTGCTGGGGTTTCGCTTTTGGACGGGGCATTCGCTGCGTTTCGTGGCGCTGCACATGCGGATGGGTGAAATCACGATCGGCCTCTTGTGGATTCTCGCGGGGATCGGGATGCGCAGGGGAGTTTCCGCGGGAATGGTGCTGGGCGGAATGTTTTATGGGGTGCTGGTGCTCGCGTTTGCTTTCAGGATGCAAATGTTCCTGCCGGGGGCGGGGCACGATGTGATTCGCGTGGTGCACATGCTGTTTGGTCTGGGGGCGATCGGCATGGTGGAGACGATCGGCCGAAGGATCAAGCGCGCGGCAATTCGCTAGGATCACTTCAACGTCCGCCGTTCCCTGCTGTCGCCCCTCCGGCCCGCCTGCTGGACCAGTTAGAGGAACTAATTCCGGGTGGTTTGAATCTCGTTCACTACTTGTTGCACGTTGGCGATTTGCGTGGCCGCCAACTCCGCTTGACTGCGCGTGGCTGCCGCGGATACTTTGCCGGTGAGGGTTACGACGCCGTTTTTGGTCTTGTGCTTCACGCCGGTGAGGCCCGCGGCGGTGAAGGCGGCGTCTAGATTTTTGTTGATGGCCGCATCTTGATCCGCGCTGACTTCCTTGGCGATTTTCGCGAAGGGCGCGGGCTGCACGCCCACTTCGTTCGCGACTACCTGGCCGGCGGCGGCGGCTTTTGCCAGGGATTCGGCGCGATCTTTATCTTCCTGCGAATCCACGTGGCCGCCAATGGTGACGACGCCTTTGCCGCGGTCCTGAGATACGGTGACGTCTTTCAACCCAGCGTCTTTCAGAGACTTTTCAGTGGCATCTTTCACATCCGCGGATTGGGGCTGGGTGGAGCACGCCACCGAAAGTGAAAGAACGATGGTTAACAAGGCAAATCTAAACATGGATTTTTTCTCCGGGGGCATTCGCCCCATCAAGTAGAGCATTTTGAAGCCCAATTGTTTCTTGAATGTTCGGTGCCTGGAGAGGCTTGAGCGAGAGAGGATTAACCAAATATGGTCATTATTAGCGCGAACAAGGCTGGCGGACCATGAGGAAATTTTTAGCTTGAAATTCCCCTTTTCTTCGCCTACTATTAGTCCATGGCTCTTACCAAACGCCAGAAAGAATTCCTGGAATTCCTTGCGGGGTTCCTGGAGAAGCGGGGCTACAGCCCTAGTTATGAAGAGATCGCGGAGGGGTTGGATCTGGCATCGCTAGCGACGGTGCACAAGCACATCCTGGCGCTCGAAACCAAGGAGTATTTGAAGCGCGGCTTCAACCAGAGCCGGTCTCTGGAAGTGGCTCCCAAGTATTACGAAGAGCAGCGGCAGCACCGGCAAATGCCGGCGCGCGTGGAAGTGCCGTTGTTGGGGCGCATCGCGGCGGGGCAGCCGGTGGAGGCGATCGCGGGCGAGGATACGCTCAACTTCGCGGATTTCGCGGGCGATCCGAATACGTTCGCGCTGAAGGTGCGCGGGGATTCGATGATCGAGGACCACATCTGCGATGGCGATTACGTGCTGATTGAGAAGGCCAGCAACGCCCGCAACGGCGATATTGTGGTGGCGCTCGTGGATGGCTTGGAGACGACGCTCAAGCGTTTCTATAACGAACCGGGAGACAGAGTGCGCCTGCAACCGGCGAATGCGTCGATGCAGCCGATCTACGTGCCTAAAACATCGGTACGTGTGCAGGGAAAGCTGCTGGCAGTGCTGCGCAAGTATTAGACACGTATTAAACGGCGATTCCGATTCGCCACAGGCCATAGGCGATGGCTTGACGGAAATACAGCCAGCGCTCACGCCAGGTGTCGCGGGGCTGGGACGGGCGGGGGGAGCCGAAGACGTCCATTCCTTGGGATTCGAGCAACTTCTTGACGCGATAGATGTGATAGCCGTCACTGACTACGATGCACGACTTTAAGTCCAAACGCCGCATGATTTCGGCGGCGGCCACAGTGCTTTCGACGGTGCTGGAGCCTTGGGTTTCGGTGAGAATGGCTTCCGAAGGGATGCCGTGGCTGCTTAGGTATGCGCGGCCTACTTCGCCTTCCGTGAAGGTGGGGTCGCCGCCGGCGCCTCCGGTGGTGAGGATGCGGGGAGCCCACTGCTGGCGGTAAAGAAAGAGGGCATGGTTGAGGCGGGCTTCGAGCACCGGGGAGGGTTTCCCACGATACTCGGCGGCGCCTAGAACCAAGATGACGTCGGCGGGGCGGACTTCATCGACGGTCGACTGGCGCTGGATGTCGCGGGCGACGGCCAGCACGCGGGTGAGCATGAACAGGGCGGCGAGGCACACGAGAAGAAGTGCGATCCGTGTGAGTGGCCGTCTCATGTGCGTTATGCTGGGCGTTCAGAATCATTGTAGTGGACTCTCTCAGCGACAAGAACCCGCTGGTCAAGCAAATCCGCCGCGCCGTATCCAAGGGAACGCTTACCGAGGACGGGTATGCGGTGGCCGAGGGGGCGCATCTACTCGAAGAGGCGCGGGCGGCCAAGTGCGAGGTGGGCGCGGTGATTGTGACGGAGTCGGCGCACCTGCATTATCCGGACGCGCGGGTGGTCAGCGATAAAACTTTTCGCGAGCTGGCATCGACGGAGACGCCGCAGGGGGTGATCGCGCTGGTGCGTCCGGCGCGAGCGACGCTGGAGCAGATCACGAGCGGCGCGGCGCTGGTCGTGGTACTCGACGGCGTTCAGGACCCGGGCAACGCTGGGGCGATGGTGCGGGCGGCGGAGGCGTTTGGGGCGACGGGCGTAGTGTTTTTAAAGGGCACCGTGAATCCGTACAATCCGAAGTGCCTGCGTGGATCGGCGGGGTCGGCGTTTCGAGTGCCGCTGGTGGCGGGTGTGGATGCAGAGGAGATTTTGGAGCAGACGGGGCTCGCTTGGTATGCGGCGATGCCGCGCGCCGCGAAGTTGGTGAGTGACGCGGATCTGCGTGCGCGCTGCGGGATCATCATCGGCAGCGAGGGGCGGGGGGTGAGCGCGGCTCTGGCGGAACGGGCGACGGGGTTGCGCATTCCCACGGCGGGCGTGGAAAGTTTGAACGCTGC
>JALYIB010000159.1 GCA_030775965.1 Acidobacteriota bacterium
TCCTCATGGGCTTCGGACTTCCCGACGATGGCTTGCACTCGCCCAACGAGAAGTACAAAGTGGCGAACTATTACGCCGGGATCATGACGATTGCCCACTTTTTCGAACAATACGGACAGTGACACGGCCGCCGGGAGCGTAACGCTTCCCGCCCCCCCCGCGGCCGCCGGCTCTCACGTGGCGCAAAGCGAAAGCGTTGTGCGCTCGGCGGGCGTTGTTTCAGTCGCCGTCCTGATGAGCCGCGTCACCGGACTGCTGCGCGAAAGCGTGATGGCCCGCCTCTTCGGCGCGGGCCTCATCTATGACGCCTTCATGTTGGGCTTTCGCATCCCCAACCTGACTCGCGATCTTTTTGCCGAAGGCGCGCTATCGAGCGCGTTCGTTCCCACCTTCACGGAATATCTAGCCCACCGCGGCAAGGAAGCCGCCGCGCGCCTCGCAAACCTGGTAGCCACGGCCCTGATTATCGTCGTAGGCGCAGTCTGCGCGTTGGGCGTAGTCTTGGCTCCGCAACTGGTCCACTTAATGGCGCCCGGTTTCGCGGCGGTCCCCGGTAAATTCGAACTCGCCGTCAGCATGACGCGCACCATGTTCCCGTTCCTGCTGCTGGTCGCGCTGGCGGCGCAAGCCATGGGAGTCCTCAACGCCTCCCATAGATTCGGCGTCCCCGCCATGGCTTCGACGTTCTTCAACATCGGCTCCGTGGGCTTCGGCGTAGTGCTCGGCATCTGGCTCGGCCCGTCCCTGCATCTGCGGCGCATCGAGGGCATGGCGATCGGCGTCGTGCTGGGCGGCGCTCTGCAACTGATTTGGCAGCTACCCTCGCTCTATAAATTGGGATTCCGTTTTCGCGTGGCCTTCGATTGGAATCATCCCGGCCTGGTGCGCATCTTCCGCCTGATGGTCCCCGCGATCCTGGGCAACGCCGCCGTGCAGATCAACGTGATGGTGAACACCAACTTCGCCTCCACCATCGCCGATCCGGTTCGCGGCATGGACGGTCCGGTGAGCTGGCTCAGCTACGCCTTCCGTTTCATGCAGCTTCCCCTGGGCCTCTTCGGAGTCGCCATGGCCTCGGCGACGCTGCCCTCCATTTCGCGCAGCGCCGCCGCCGGCAACATGGAGGAATTCCGCCGCACCCTGTCGAAATCCCTGGGCATGGTGTTCCTGCTCACTCTGCCTTCCTCGGTAGGCTTGGCCGTGCTCGGTAAATCCATCATCGGCGCCATCTACCAGGGCGGCCGCTTTCAGCTTTACGACACCCAACAAACCGCGCTGGCTCTCTCTTTTTACGCGATCGGCCTGGCGGGCTACGCCGCTCTGAAAGTTTTGAACCCCGCCTTCTACGCGCTGGGCGACGCGCGCACTCCCATGCTGGTGAGCCTGGGTTCCATCATCGTCAATTTCGCCACCGCGGCCACGATGATTCGCTTCGCCGGCCTGGGCCACGCCGGCCTGGCGCTGTCCACTTCCGTGGTCGCGCTCTTCGGCTTCTTCCTGCTCTTTGAAATTCTCCGCCGGCGCATTGGCGGAGTCTACGGCCGCGAGCTCGCCGGCGGAATCGGCAAAGTCTTAATCGCGTCGCTGGTGATGGCCGCGGTGGCGGCGCTATCCAGCCACGAAATGGAACGCTGGCTGGGCGTCTCGCAACGCGCGCGCTTGGCCGATCTGGCAGTCTCCATCCCCTTGGGCCTGCTCATTTTCTACGGCATGTGCCGCGCCTTGGGCGTACACGAAGTGGACCTGGCCATCCGCGCCTTCACCCATCCCGTCAGCCGCCGTTTCCGGCGGAAGACCACGCTCTAATACTCCGCGCTTTTTCTACCGATAAAATCCCCATGAGCGGTCTGTTTGTCGTGTTTCTGTATTTGCTCGCGGCTGGTTCCCCCCTAAGCCCGGCAACGGGCCCAACGACCTCTCGCGATCACCTCCAGCGAGCCACCGAACTGGTCAACATCGGACGCCCCGAAGAGGCGTTGCCGCACTTCGCTCAAGCCATCAAACTGCGTCTGGACAATCCCGATGCCTGGATGGGACGCGCCCGCGCGCTCGTCGCGCTCGGCCGCTATCGCGATGCCATCGACGATTTCGACGAAGCCGTGCGCCTCCAACCCGCCGCCGTGGAACCCCTGCTCGAACGCGGCTACGCCTTGGGACAAGCCGGCGATTTCCGCTCCGCGAGCGAGGATCTGACGCGCGTCCTCGGGATCGATCCCGTCAACGCCCCCGCTCTGACCCTGCGCGGCGCGGCCTATGCCAAGCTCGAATTGTCAGCCAAAGCCAGCGAGGATTTCACGCGCGCTCTGGAGTTAGCTCCGAACGATGCCCAACTGCATTTGGCGCGGGCCACTTTGTACGCAGCCAGTGGCCGCCATCGCGAGGCGCTGAACGATCGCGAAGCCGCCGTTCGCCTGCTGCCCAAATCCCCGGAAGCCTTGCTCGCGCGCGGCGGAAGCTATCACGCTCTAGGCATGCACGCCGAAGGACTTGCCGACCGCGGCGAAGCCATCCGCTTAAATCCCGCGCTCCCGGAAGCCTGGTGCGCCCGCGGCAGCGCGTACTTTCTGTTGGGAGAATTTGCGAAAGCCGCCAGCGATCTCGAACGCGCGCTGCAGCTCAAACCGGATTATCAGGAAGCCAGCAAGGTCTTAGCCAAAGCGCGCCAGGAACTGACGCCGCCGCCCGCTCCCGTATTCGCGGTGGCCCAAGCCGCTCCCGTCGAAGTGGCCGAAACGATCACCGTGGCGGAAACGATCGCCCCAGCACCGCTCCCGGCGCCCGAACCGAAGCCAGCGCCGGTAACCAGCGCTCCCCGGCAAGCCGATCCCAAATCCGCCGCCTTGCACAATCAGCGCGGGCGCGACCTGATGTATCAAGGCCGCTACCAGCAAGCCGTCGACGAACTTACCGCCGCGCTCGAAGCCCAGCCGGATCTCGCGCTGGCTTACAACGCGCGCGGCTTCACCTATTACTTAATGCACGACAAGGCGCATGCACTGGCGGACTTCGACCAAGCCATCCGTCTTGATCCCACCTACGCCAACGCGCTTCACAATCGCACTCTGGCGCTCACTGCGAATCAATAGCCAGCAGCTTTCCGATCTCCGCGGCCGGCGTGCGCTCACCCACGTAGAAGGTTCCGAACAGCGCGTACACCGCGCTCACCTGATCGAAGCGCATTTCGTAAATCAGCTTCTTGAATACCAGCGGGTCGTCCGCGAATAAATCCACGCCCCACTCCCAATCGTCAAAACCAATGGAGCCGGAGATAATCTGCTTCACCTGTCCCGCGTATCGCCGGCCGACGGCGCCGTGCTCGGCCATCTGCCGCTGGCGTTCGGCAAGCGGCAGCGTGTACC
>JALYIB010000160.1 GCA_030775965.1 Acidobacteriota bacterium
CGATTCACGGCCACTTCGCGGCTGCGAATCCACCCGCTGACGCTTCACTCCTCGCGCCAACTCTGCTCGTCAGCCTTCGAAAATACTGACTGGGAAATCAGAGGCTCACTTTTCAGCAGCCTGCTAGTGTTTGATGGTATCCCACGTGCAACATAACAGCCGTGGCTTGGCGGAATCAGCCAGATACGGGGAAAAGCGGAAAAAACTCCCCGGTTTCGGCACAGAAGTCTTACCGGATTTCGTTACGCCGGCTGGAAGGAAGTAAAAAGGAGATTACCATGAGAACAACGATTCTAACGGTGGGGGCGCTCGGATTAAGCCTTCTAGGCACGGGTTGCGTGGCCACACATAAATATGTCGCCAAGACGGTTGCTCCGGTGGAGCAGCGCGTGAGCGGCACGGAAGGCAAGAACGCGGAGCAGGACAAACAGCTCGCCAGCCACACTTCGGAGATTGCCGATCTGGATCGGGATGCTTCGCAGACTAAGGAAAAGCTGCGCGACACCGATGCCAAGGCGACGGAGGCGGGACAGGCCGCTAAGATGGCGGATCAGCATGCCGGCGCGGCCCAGCAATCCGCCGATGGCGCCAAGATAGCGGCCGACGGCGCGCGCACTTTCGCCGAGCAGGGGTTGACGAAACTGGATCTGTCCATGCAAGCCATGAACAAGTTCCAGGTTGCGAAAGAAGACGCAGTTCTGTTCGACTTCAACAGGGACACCCTGACGGCGGACGCTAAGGCAAAGCTGGACGATATCGCTCAGCAGACTTCGGGCATGGAGCGCTATGTGATCGAGCTGCAGGGATTCACGGATAAGACCGGCTCGCCGACTTATAACGAGACCTTGAGCGAGGCGCGCGTGCAGGCTGTGGCGCGTTACCTGGCGAACGAACATCAGGTTCCGGTGCGCAGCATTTCGATGCTGGGCGCGGGCTATGCGCGGCCGGTGGCGGACGACAAAACTCGCGAAGGCCGCAAGATGAACCGTCGCGTGGAAGTAAAGTTGTGGGTTCCGGAAAGCCAGAGCAAGACGGTAGCGTCGAGCACTGGCGGCCAGTAGATTTATAACCCACTCTTGCTCAAAGGGCAGGCGCTGGAACGGGATCGTGATTTCGGTCACAGGCTCCCGTTTTCGCGGCTGCCCTTTTGCTTTTTAGCTGAAGTCAGGCGAGGCGGATTTTTTGAACTCCGCGGAATTAATGACGCTGGGGGTGTGGGCGCGGGGCGGTCTTCCGGCAAGCGGAAGGGTGAAGCGGAAGGTGGCGCCTTCGCCATCTTTGGATTCGGCCCAGATACGGCCGCCATGGGCTTCGACGATACGTTTGCAGATGGCCAGCCCGACGCCGGTGCCGGGATAATCGCCCGTTTGATGGAGTCGTTTGAACGGGGCAAAAATCGTGGCGCCGTATTGGGGATCGAAGCCGATTCCGTTGTCTTGAACGGTGATGACCCAGTCACGGTTGGCTTGTTCGGCGCTGACGTGGATTTTCGGGGCTTCATCCGGCTTGCGGTACTTCAAGGCGTTGCCGATCAGGTTCTGGAACAGGCGCACCATCTGGCCGCGGTCGACCTCAATGGTGGGCATGGGATCGTGAGTGATGGTGGCGCCGCTTTCTTCGATGGCCTGGATGAGGTGAGTGAGGGCGGCTTCGAGGTCCTCGTCGAGAGAGACGGAAGCGGGGCGTTCTTCTTCGGTGGCGGCGCGGGCGTATTCGAGCAGGTCCTGAATCAAGGTGCTCATGCGCTGCGAGGCGTCGACGATGAAGCCTAAAAAACGGTCCCCGTCTTCGTCGAACTTGCCTTTATATCGCTTGTTGAGGAGCTGGGCATAATTCGACATGGTGCGCAGCGGCTCCTGCAGATCGTGACTGGCGACGTAGGCAAATTGTTCCAGAGCGGCGTTCGATTCCGACAGTGAATCCTGTAATTGTTTGCGCGCGGTTTCGTCGCTCATGATTTTGATGTAGCCGAGCAGGGTTCCGGAATCATCGCGAATCACGTTCATGAAACCGTTGGCGAAGAACTCCGAACCATCCTTACGGCGGTGCCAGCGGATGTCGGTGGCGGAGCCGGACTCCAGAGCTTTGCGCATTTCCGATTCGCACACTTCCATGGCTTTTTCAGCCGGAGTGAAGATGATGCTGGCGGGCTGGCCGACCCATTCCTGTTCGGAATATCCCAAGAGGCGCTCGACTCCGGCGTTCCAGGATTGCAGAATTCCTTGCGGGTCCAGCGTGAACATTGCGTATTCGGAAATCTCGCGGACTTGGTACCGGTAAAGATCCATGGAAAGGAATTTCAGTATAACGTGTCTTGACTTTGGGGCCCCTATTGCGCACAATACATAGGCGAACAAAAAGCGAAAATGGAAACTCTTCCAAAGGGTGTGATCAGTGAAGTATTTGGTGCGGTATCTTCCGGTAAAACTATGGTTTTGCATAGGTTGCTGGCGGAGTCCAGTGCCCGGCAGGAGTTCTGCGCGGTGGTGGATTGGAGGGGCGCTTTCGATCCACTTTCGGCTTCGTGCGCGGGGGTGGATTTGCGGCGGCTGTTGTGGGTGCGCGCGAACCGGCACATTGCTCACGCCTTCAAAGCGGCTGACATGATTTTGCATGCCGGGGGGTTCGGAGTGGTGGTGCTGGATCTGTGCGAGGCGCCGCTGCGCGACCTCAATAGCATTCCGCTGTCTTATTGGTATCGCTTCCGGCTCACGGTGGAAAACACGCCCACCAGGTTGATTGTCACGGGGGATCAGGCGCTGGTGAAATCGTGTGCGCGGGTGCAAGTGGAGGTGAAGCGCGAGCGGTTGCTGTGGCGGGGGCCGGTCTTTGAGGGGATCGATTACCAAGTGGCGCCGCGCAAGCAAGTACGGATGGCGGGGTGAGCGATGTTTGCTTGTGTGTTTGCGCCGGCTTCTCCACAGGCGGCTTTGCTCGCGCTGGCATCGTCGTTTTCACCGCTGGTGGAAGATACGGCGCCGGGGATGGTGGTGTTTTCGATCGTGGGGTTGGGGCGGCTGATCGGGACTCCGCCGGAGATTGCCGCGGCGGTGGCGCGGCGGGGGGCGGAGGCGGGGATTCAAGCTAACCTGGCGATCTCGAGCGATCCGGACACGGCTATGCTGGCGGCGCGGCATCGGCGGGGGATCACTTTGATTCCACCGGGCAAGGAAGCGGACCGGCTGGGGGGGCTGCCGGTGCAGGTGTTGCCGGCGGAGGCGGAGTTAATCGAGACGCTGGAGCGATGGGGCATCCGCACGCTGGCGGAGCTGGCGGCGCTGCCGGAGTTGGGGTTCATTGCGCGCTTTGGCGATCAAGGGGAGCGGCTGCTGCGCTTGGCGCGGGGGGAAACGCGGCGGTCCTTGCGGGCGATGGCGGCTCAGGAAAATTATCAGAGGCGTGTGGAACTGGAGCATCCGCAACGGCTGCTGGAGCCGCTGCTGTTTGTGATTTCATCGCTGCTGAACGAGCTGATGCAGGGGTTGTCATTCAACCGGGTGACGCTGCGCTTGAATGACGTTCCGCGCACGCTGGAGTTTCCGGTGCCGGTGCGGGAATCGACAGTGGTGTTGAAGCAGTTGCAGTTGGATCTGGAAGCGCATTCGCCGCAGGCTGCGGTGGTGAGTGTTGAGGTGCAGTTGAATCCGGTGGAGGCGCGGGTGCTGCAGCATGGGTTGTTTAT
>JALYIB010000161.1 GCA_030775965.1 Acidobacteriota bacterium
ATCGGCTATGTGCGCCTGCATGGCCGCAATCCCAAAAATTCCCTGGGAGCTTTCGACCGCCAATCTCCCGCTCGCCTGCGCCAGCACGATTACCTCTACTCAGAAGCCGAGTTGGAGGAATGGTCGAAGCGCATCGAGCGCATTCATCGCTACGCCGAAGCCACCTTCGTGGTGTTCAACAACGACGCTGCCGGCAAGAGCGTGGTGAACGCGCTGCAGCTCGAATCCCTCCTCAACGGCCACCCCGCCGCCGCGCCTAAGGAGCTGCGCCGCCGCTTCCCGACGGAGCTCGAACGCTTCGGTCCGCGCCACTTCGAGCAGCAATGCCTGTTCGACGCCGCCTGACAGGCGAAATCGCTACAGTGGAGAACAAGAGCGGCGAACTCGGCGTCGACCGCACTCTAGAGCAGGGAAGTCCGCTCTACGCGCTGGACTTCCCCGCGCGTCCGCCGCACCCTCTGGAGAGCCCCACCGGTCTGGCGGAGGCGTTGGGCGCCAAGCCGCGCGAGGTCCTGGAGGCCCGCGACCTTCTGTGCGTGTTTAGCAGCGAAGACGAAATTCTCGCGCTGAAGCCCGACTTCGCAAAAATCGCCGCGCTCGACAGCTTCGCGGTAATCGTCACCGCGCCTGGCAAGGATTGCGATTTCGTGTCGCGCTTCTTTGCGCCCGCCAAAGGTGTCAATGAGGACCCCATTACCGGCTCGGCGCACTGCACCCTGATTCCCTATTGGTCGGCGCGCCTGGGCCAAACCGAACTATTTGCGCGCTAGCGTTCGCGCCGCGGTGGAGAATTGTGGTGCGTCACCGCGGCGACCGCGTCTCTATTGCCGGCCGCGCCGTCCTGTATTCCGAAGGCGTCATTGAATTGGAGTCGTGACGCCGCCCACCACCAAGACCGGTGCGTCCACCTGATGCCGCACCGCGTTAATCGTGTTTCCGAATATCAAGTCCTTCACGCCGCGATGGCCGTGAGCCCCCATCACGATTAAATCCGGGTGAATCTCGCGGGCCTTGCGCACAATGGCGTTGGTCGGCGTGAGTCCGTGTTGAATCGTCAACTCCGCCGCAATCCCCGAATCCGCCAGAGACTGCACGATGGCGCCAAAATATTCTTCGCCGGAGATAATTTCTTCGGTCGACGAAAGCGAACCGAATAACTGGCTGGTGACGCCCTCCTCGACGTGCAACAGATGCAGCGTAGCCCCGTGCGGGCGCGCCAGCGCTACCGCATGCGCAATGGCCGCGCGATCGTGTGACGAATGATCTAGCGGTACCAGAATGTTGCGATAATGCGGCACCGGCAAGTGCGCCGCCACCGCTGATCCCGTGCTTACGGTCTTCGCAACCGGCATCGCCGTCCCCGCGAACGTCACCCGAGCCAGCAGCGCCAGCACCGCCGCAATCGGCAGCCCCGCCACCAGGGCATGCCATGCGTTCTCCGCCATCCATGGACCGATGGTTGTCGCCACCAGCCATAAATTCAACGCTATGATCAGCGCCGCCGCTCCCCATGCCAGCACCCGCACCCAGGCGCGATTGGCAAACTCACCCATGCGCCGCGCGTCGTTCGTAAAGCGGATCAGCGGGATCACCGCGAAGGGCAACTGCATGCTCAAAATCACCTGGCTCAGGATCAAAAGCTTGTAAGTGCCGTTATCGCCCAAGTAATAAATCGTCAGGATAGCGGGAATAATCGCGATCGCCCGCGTGACCAACCGCCGCAGCCACGGCCGCAGGCGCAAGCTGAGGAACCCTTCCATGACAATCTGCCCCGCGTAAGTTCCGGTGAGGGTCGACGACTGCCCGCTCGCCAGCAGCGCCACAGCGAACAAGCTCCCCGCGAGTCCCGTTCCCAACAGCGGAGTCAGCAGCAGTTGCGCCTGTTCGATCTGCGTCACCAGAATCCCGTGCTTGAAAAACACCGCCGCGGCGAGCACCAGGATGGCCGCGTTCACGATCAGGGCGCCGTTCAGCGCCAGGACCGAGTCAAACAAATTAAAGCGGCAAGCCTCGCGCCGTTCCGCTACTGTTTTCCCCAGGCGCCGCGTCTGCACCAGCGCCGAATGCAGATACAAATTGTGCGGCATCACCGTGGCTCCCAGGATGCCGATCGCCACATACAAACTGTCGCTATTCAACCGGGGCAGAATTCCCGCCACCATCTCGTGCCACATCGGCCGGGCCCAAACCAGTTCCACCAGAAAGCAACCGGTTACAATAGCGATTAAACTCAGGATCACCGCCTCAATGAGCCGGATTCCGTAGCGCGAGAGCCACAACACCAGCAGCGTATCCAGCGCCGTGACCAGCACTCCCACCAACAGCGGGAGCCCGAACAACAGCCGCAACGCAATCGCCGCGCCCAAAACCTCCGCCAGATCGCAAGCCGAGATCGCGATTTCGCACAGCACCCACAGCGCATCGCACACGCGCCGCGAATAAGATTCCCGGCAAGCCTGCGCCAAATCCCGCCCCGCGACAATCCCTAACCGCGCCGCCAGCGTCTGCAACAGGATCGCCATTAAGTTCGAAATCACCAGCACCCACAACAGCCGATAGCCGAACCGCGCCCCACCTTCGAGATCCGTGGCCCAGTTCCCCGGATCCATGTACCCCACGCTGACCAAGTATGCTGGCCCGGCAAACGCCAGCATCCTTCGAAAAACCGTCAGATTTGTGGTGGATACGCTGCCGTGAACCTCCGGCAGCGAAGCACCAGGCCTCGATAGCTCCGACTTCATCACCACAGTTAACTATAGTTTACACCAAAGTTTAGACCAAGTTGGCGGCCTCCGCGCTGCAGCCAACGTCCCGGTTGGCGCGTTTTTCCGGGAACCTCGCCGGCTCCGACCTCGTAGAATGATATAGGAGGCTCGATGACCCGCCTATCATTCCTACCGTCCCTTCCGTCCCTGGCGATTCTGCTTGCAGCGTTTGCAACTACCGCCCCGGCTGCCGTCGACCCCGCGCTTCTCAACCTAGCCCCTCCCGAAGCCAAAGTCCTTTATGGGATTCAAGTCCAAGCCGCGCTAGCGTCGCCCTTCGGACAATTCGCGCTGTCCCATCTGCCTGCGAACGCCGTCACGCGCTTTGCCGCTGCCACGGGATTCCAAGTGCAGCGCGATCTGCAAGAGGTTGTCGTCGCTAGTAATGCTAGCGACGGCAGCGACGCCTTGATCCTCGCGCGCGGCGCTTTCCCGTCCGACAAGTTCATCGCCCTCGCGCCAGCAACTGGCGCGACTGTCTACAATTACCGCGGGGTATCCGTGATCACGCCAGCGGAGCGCAACACCAAAGTCTTCGCGTTCCTCGACCCCACAATGCTGGTGATGGGCACCGAGTCAGCCTTGCGCGATGTCATCGACCGCCGCGCGAGCGGAGCCGTTTTCACGGGCCCGTTGTTGCAGAAAGCCAAGGACGCCAGCAACGCCGCCGACGCTTGGTTCGCCACTGTCACTCCGCTAGCCGATATGATCCCGCCCACCGCCGACGGCGGCATCTTCAACCCCGCGACGCTCCTGCAAAGTGTCATCGAAACTTCGGCAGGATTGCATTTCGACAACGCAGGCGTAAACGTGTTCGCCGAGGCGTTGACGCATTCTGACAGCGAAGCCCAGGGTTTGGCCGCGGTCTTGCGCTTAGCCGCCGGCATGGTGAAAGGCACCCCTGCGGCCGCGTTACAGAATGCCCAAGTGACGGCGGCCGGCCCCGTAACGCGCATTACGCTGAGCGTGGCTGAGCACGATCTGGAACGCTCGTTTCCGTCCACCTCGCCGCGCCCCACCGCGCGAGCCGTTTTCTAGCGTCCCGCCGTAATGCCCAAGCGGCTCTGCAAAATCACCAGCGTCCGCTCCAGCTGTTGAATCCGCGCCGCCTGCTGACCGCTCTGTGCGCGCAAGCGCGTGACTTCGTCCTGCAAAGCATCCCGCTCCACCTTCATCGCGGCCATCTCGGTTGCGTCCACGGCTGCCGGGGGCGTGCCTAGAAAACGTGACGCCTCTTCCATGCGCCCGCCGCCGGAGGTAGTCACGGCCAAGCGCACTTGGACGTCCCCGCTGCGGCGCATGTAAGTGAAACTGCCTTGCGCCAATTCACTGCGGTTCAGCGGAATGCTGCGCTTGTCGCCGCCGTCGACGATTTCCAAGGCCCCTTCGGTGGCGCTCGCGATGCTCTGCGAAGAGTGGTTCCAGTTGATCTGCAATTGTCCGTCGCGCTCGAGCACGCCGAGCGATAATGGCTCCGCGTGCAACTGCGGACCCAGAAATCGCAATCCCACCACCGCCAGCAACAGTGCCAATGCCACTACCGCAATGATGGCCCAGGGAATCTTGCGCCGCGTATTTGGGTAGGGCGCATATTCTGGAACCGTGCGCGCCGCCTGCCCGAACAAAGGAGCTTCATACTCGACCCGCTCCGGCGGCGCCTCCACCGTCTTCACCGGTTCCGGCCGCGCAGCGTAGCGCGCCGTTGCCATGCGGTCGCCCGCCGTGTCCAGCGCTGGGCGCCGCTCCCGTGGCGGACGATCGAGCACTCCCGGCATCCGATGCGGAAAATTGAATTCCTGATAACTACGCTCACCCTTGACACTGCCATCCTGCTCGCGCACGAAGAATCCCGCGCGCATGGTCCCCGTGCGCCCCGGATGCACCACCATGGTGACGTGCCACGGTTCCGGGAAATATGCGTTGTAAGTATCCAGATCGGATTGCTGCAAAGTAACGTCGCTGCGCGTGTGCGACAAAAACCAGCCCACCACCTGCTGGCCCGCCAGGCGCGAGTCTTCTTTATCGCGCGCCAGTTGCGCCGTCAGCGCCGCGCGATCGTTATCGGAAAGATGAAAGGTAGGGCCACGCGCATGTTCGCAGGCGATCTCGCGCATGGCCGTGACCCTGACCAGGCGCTCCTCGCGGGTCCCGTAAAGCACGCCCCCCACTTCGATGCCGCCGCGTTGCAGCCGCTGAAAACCGTCGGCCACCACTTGCCGGATCTCATCGATCACGATCAGCGAATACTCGACGTCCACCGGACTTTCCGGGACCACCCACGATCCGAATTTCGCATCGCTCATGTGGACCGACCCTGCACAAGCCTGACCGCTAGCGCCACGCCGTTGGTATTCTCAGTGTCCTGATCGTCCTCGTGCAAGTGATAATAATACGTCACCACGCCCATGGCGCACGCGATCAGGATGGCGATCGCCAGACACACAATGGAGAGACCGTTCCAGGCCCTCTCGCGAGACACCGCCGCGACGGTTCCCAAAACGATGGTCAACGCCAGCGCGAACGTCAGCGCCAGCTTGTCGTACCACGGCATTAAGTCCAGGTGATCCTGCCCGCCCACCTGGCCCCACACCACTGTGATCGCCAGCAGCGCCAACAGGAATTCGCAAACGTAGGCGATGCGCTGCATGGGCAGGTGGCTGTCCGGATTCCCGGCGCTTATGCGACGGCCTTGGCTGCTGCCAGGGCCGCTTCGTAGTTGGGATGGTCGCCCACTTCCTTCACATACTCCACGTAGCGCAGGTTGTTGTTTTTGTCCACCACGAAAATCGCCCGGCTGAGAATGCGCAGATCTTTGATCAGCGTGCCATAAGCCTCGCCGAAAGACCCGGTCCGGTGATCGGAAACCATTTTCACGTGGTCCACGCCAAAGGCGCCGCACCAGCGTTTCTGTGCGAACGGCAGATCCATGCTGAAGGTGTAAATGCTCACGTTCGGCAGCTTGCCCGTCTCTTCCTCAAAGCGCTTGGTTTGCGCGTCGCACACCGGAGTGTCGAGCGACGGAATCACGCTGAAGATGCGAATGCCGTCACCGGTGGTCGCCAAGGTGACCGCTTTCAGCCCATTGTCGACCGCTTCAAAATCGGGGGCCTTATCGCCCACTTTCAGTTCCGGCCCGAGAACCGTCAGCGGGTTCCCTCTAAGAGTAGTTGCTCCAAGTCTTTCCATATAGCGGTTATTCTAGCAACTCATCGAGCGCGATAGCACTGGTCACCGGAAGATTACACGCAAAATTCTCGCACACGTAAGCGGTGGGGACGCCATTGAGCGCAGGCATCGGCCGCGCGGATTGCTCAACGCGCAGGATCACGGCTCCCGGCAGAAATCGCCGCCGGATGGCTGCCAGCATTTCAATCATCGCCGGATCGTCGCGCGATCCCGCCAGCACAATCTCTCGCGGACGCCCCAGCGCGAACGAATGCGCCACCAGCATCTGCGGCACCCCGGTTCCCGCCTCTTCCATCCGTGACGCGAAAGCCCGCAGCGTATGCTCGGCGGCCGCGCGAAAATCGGCACGATCCGTCATGCGCGCCAGCCGCAGCAGGAGCATCGCCATCCCCGAGTTCCCGGAAGGCTCCGCGCCATCGTAGTCGTCTTTCAATCGCAGCAGCGAGCCGTCGTCAGTGGTGCTAAAAAACCCTCCGTTATCCGTGTCGGCGAATAGCTCAACCGCCCGATCCGCCAACCGCACCGCCCATTCGAAATCCCGAGCGTCGAACGTGGCCTCGTATAAATCCAACAATCCCAACCCGCAGAAAGCATAATCGTCCAGGAATCCATCGATAGCCGACTCCCCGCCGCGATGCCGCCGCAGCAGAATCTGCCGCTGGTCATCCCACAAGTGCCGCCGTAGAAAATCAGCCGCTGCACGCGCCGCCTCAGCGTACCGCGCTTCGTTCAAAATCTGCGCGCCCTTTGCGAACGCAGAAATCATCATCCCGTTCCATGACGATAAAACCTTGTCATCGCGCAGCGGACGCGGTCTTCGCGAACGAATCTGCAGCAGTTTTGCCGAGGCTTGCTGCAACTCGACCCGCGCCGCAGCATCATCCACCGCATGCGCCTGATACAAAATATTCGCGCCCCGAAACTCCTCGTGCGGATCTTCCTCCACGTTCCCGCCCGCCTCCACGCCGTAGCGATGGCAGAACATTTCGGCAACCCGCGGCCCCAGAGACGCCTCGATTTCCTGCTTGCGCCAAATGTAAAACGCGCCCTCGCTTTTGTGATGCAGATCGGCGGGGTCGGCCGCGCTGTCTGCATCCTCAGCGGAGTAAAACCCACCGCCCGGGTCCGTCATGTCGCGCAATAAGTAAGTAAAGATGTCACGAGCCGCCGCCGCGTACTGCCCATCGCGTGTAATCTGAAACGCCTCGAGATACGACACCGCCAGTTGCGCCTGATCGTACAACATCTTTTCAAAGTGCGGCACGAACCAGCGCTCGTCCACCGAATAGCGATGAAAACCGCCGCCGATCTGGTCGTTCATCCCGCCCTTCCCCATCTCGCGCAGCGTGGTCAACACCATCTCCAGTGCTTCTTCTTGCTTGGTTTCCGCGTAATAACGCAGTAGAAAATTGTGGATGCTGGGACGCGGAAACTTGGGCGCTCGCCCAAACCCACCGAGCCGCGAGTCGAAAATTCGCTGGAACCCCTGGTACGCCCGATCCAGCACTTCGCGCCCAGCGCCGTCCGAGCGTGCACCCAAACTCGAGTACTCGCGCAACTGCTCGATCACCTTGTCGCCTGAATCCTCAATGCGCGCCCGATCCTGGCGCCACGCTTTTCCTAGCTGCTCCAGTACAGCTTTAAACCCCGGCCGCCCGTAACGATTGTCCGGAGGAAAATACGTCCCACCAAAGAAGGGCTTGCGTTGCGGAGTGAGCCACACCGACATCGGCCACCCGCCGCTCCCGGTCGACGCCTGCACGAACAACATGTACATCCGATCCACATCCGGCCGCTCTTCGCGATCCACTTTGATCGCCACGAAGTGCTGGTTCAGCACGCCAGCAATCTCCTCGCTTTCAAACGATTCGCGCTCCATCACATGGCACCAGTGACAAGTGGAATATCCCACCGACAAAAAAATCGGCTTGTCTTCGCTCCGCGCTTTTGCGAATGCTTCCTCGCCCCAGGGATACCAATCCACCGGATTGTGGGCGTGTTGTAAAAGATAAGGGCTCTTCTCCAGAGCCAGGCGATTCGTGGACAAAGGCGGGGGCACCTCTTTAGCTTAATTCGTAGCCGCGCAGCGCCAAGTCCGTCAGGATGATTTCAGAGTCTTTCCCATGGGCCGTAAATACGTGCTGCACGGATTGGCAAACGTGCTCATAACCCCGCTCATAGAAAACTAAAATCGAAGGCCCCGCCCCGCTGAGCGCGCAGCCCAGCAGACCCTTCATGCGTAATCCGATGATCTCGTCCAAGCCAGGCACCAACGGCGCACGATACGGCTGATGCAGGCGATCCTCCAGCGCCGTGGGAAAGGCATCGGTAATCCCAGTAGCCAGCGCCGTAATCAGCAGCGCACTGCGTTGAATATTGAAAATGACATCGGCGCGCGAATAGCTCTGAGGCAGCACTCGCCGCGCCTCCACCGTTGGCAGCAGAAAATCCGGCACCACCACCGCAATCCCGAACCGCGGATGCAATTCCAGCCGCGCCGCGTGCGTAACATCGCTGGCATCGGTCGCGCTCGCTACGATCGACCCGTGCACGCAAGCCGCCACGTTATCCGGATGCCCCTCAATCCGCGCGGCCTCATCCAGAACCCGGCCCCGCGGCCAGCGCAGCCCCAACATCGCATTCGCGATCACAACTCCCGCCGTCAGCGCCGCGGCGCTCGATCCCAACCCCTTTCCCAACGGAATTTGATTATCGAGCTGCAGTTCGATCGCCGGCATGGCGCGACCCAGATCGCTCGCAATGCGCACCGCCGTCCGCCATATAAGATTGTCCTCGCCGCTCGAAATGAGCGCCTGATCGCGCCCGCTCACGTGAATACTCAGCTTATCCGCCGCGCGAAAGCGGCACTCCAGATAAATTCCCAAAGCCAGCCCCAGCGCATCGAAGGCGGGGCCGAGATTAGCGCTGGATGCGGGAACTTGCAGTTTGCGGAGAGCCAAATAGCTATTCTGACACGGAGCCCTCCAATCCGGCTAGAATTGCAGTTATGAGCGCTACCACCGCCGCCAATTTAGGCGACCGCAGCATGGCCCTGCCAGCGTGGAAAACCATCATCGGCCATATCGCCGCGATCTCCGTGGCCATCATCTTCCTCGCCACCGGCATCGCCAAAATGGTGGTTCCGTTTCTGGTCCAGACCATGTTCGAGCAACTGTTGGTGCCGGTGTGGGGCAGCATGCCGCTCGTCATCTTGCTCGGCATCGCCGAAACCCTGGGAGGCCTGCTGGTGCTGATCCCGCGCTACCGCCGCTGGGGGGCGTGGCTCATCGCATTGATGCTGGTGGCCTTCATGGGCTACATCGGATTGCGTTATCAAGCCCTGGTCGGCCGCGATTGCAGTTGCTTCCCGTGGCTGAAGCGCACCGTCACCCCCGCGCTCTTCGCCGAAGACGGAGCCATGCTGTTAGCCGCGCTGGTGGCCGCGTGGTTCTCTCGTAAGCCCGTCAGTCTGCGTTTCCCGCTGATCGCGCTGGTTGTGATTGCCGTGTTCGCAGGCGCGAGTCTCGGCTATAACAACATGCACCAGAGCGGCATCCAGGTGCCTGCGACCATTACCGTCGACGGCCAGCCCTACAATATCCGCCAAGGTAACATCTTCCTGTTCTTCTACGATCCCTCCTGCAGCCACTGCGAGGAAGCCGCGCGGCACATGTCTAGCTACGGCTGGAAAAAAGACGTCACCGTAATCGGCTTGCCTACCAACGATCCGCAGTGGGCCGCCTCCTTCCTGCATGACACCAAACTGGTAGCCAAGACTTCCACCGATTCGGCGCTGCTCCGCAAGCTATTCGTGTTCACCTCGCCGCCTTACGGCGTAGTGCTCGAAAACGGCCGCGTGAAAAGTATCCTCACGCACTTCGACGCGCCCGAGCCGCAGCCCTCGCTGCAACAATCCGGCTTCGTAGATTAGCGCTCGTGGATTAGCGCCGGTCCACCAGCAGCGACAGGTTGCGGATCTCCATCGATCCCTCCGCCCGCGCTTCGCCGGTTGGGCGCTGGTAACCGAGGATAATCGGAGTCAGCACCGCGCCCGCGGTAAAATCCATGCTACCGGCGCGCCAGTCCTCCGCGCTCTCGACCACGCCATGCGCCATCCCCGCGCGCCATGCGATGCCCGTGGGCGATCCCAATCCTCGCGTGCGCGCCTCCCAACGGAGCGAATATCGTTTGCCCGCCTCCAGCACCACGAACTGCCGCAGCAGCTCGCACGCTTCCGGCTGTCTTCCGGAAAACAAAATGCGATGCGCCCCGCCCAGAGAAACATCCGTGATCCCCGGCGGATGCGCCAGACGCCAATCGAAGCCGTGCCCGCCCGGTTCCGCCGCAAACTCGCCGTTGGTGATCAAGGCGGTTTGCCGGTGCCCCAGTTGCTCCCACAACTCACGCGCCTCCGCTATCCTTCCGGCACTTATAAGCACGTCGCACGCACTTTCGAGCAAAGGAACATCCGCCAAATTTCCCAGCGCCGCCAATTTCAGCGCCGCCGGGCCGACAGCCTCTGGATGTTGCTCCATCACGTAAGACAAGTAAG
>JALYIB010000162.1 GCA_030775965.1 Acidobacteriota bacterium
GAGCTGGGCCACCAGGTTCTAGCCCCCGGCGGTGAAGCCTACGACGCTACCATCCGCGAATTCGGACCCAATATCTTAAATCCAGACCAAACCATCAACCGCCGCGAGCTCGCCGCGCTGGTCTTCCACGACCCGCCCCAGCTAGCCAAGCTGAACGCGCTGGTGCACCCTCCTGTCCAGGCCCTCGAGCGCCGCCTTATGGACCGGTACGCCGCCACTCATCCCCATGGCATCGCTGTAGTAGAAGCTGCGATACTAATCGAAACGGGCAGTTATCGCGATTTCGCGAAGCTGATCGTGGCCGTTTGCGGCGAAGAGCAGCAGATTGGGCGTGCCATGACGCGCGACGGCATGACCCGTGAGCAGGCGCTGGAGCGGTTGAGCCGGCAAATGCCGCTGGCTGAGAAAATCAAGTATGCCGACTATGTTATCGATACGTCGGGAGCGAAGGAAAACACGCTGGCGCAGACTCGCATCGTGCACCAAGCTCTGCTAGCATTGAACCCTTGAGATTTAGAAACCTATGAGATTACGGACCTTCTTCATTGCGTTGGCGCTGGTGGGCGCGTTCGTGTATTTCACCACCGCCCCCAATTCCCCCCTGCGGCGCTTCGACGGCCCCCTGTGGAGCGGACCCTCGGTCACGCACTCCGCCGGACTAGGCGGCGATGAAGTCAACAACATCGATATTTACAAGGCCGCCAAAGACAGCGTAGCCTACATCACCAGCACCGTTTATCAGCAGACCTTTTTCTTCGAAATGGTGCCCACGCGCGCGCTAGGCTCGGGCTTCCTGATCAGCCCCGACGGCCGCATACTCACCAACAATCACGTCATCAGCGGCAGCTCCAAAATCGAAGTGCGCTTCTCCGACGGCAGCCGCTACACCGCTAAAGTCCTGGTAGCGGACCGCGCCGACGACTTAGCCCTGATCCAGATCGATCCCAAGAAAAAAGTGCCGTTCCTGAAACTGGGCGATTCCGACGCCCTGCAGGTGGGCCAAAAAGTTTTAGCGATCGGCAACCCGTTTGGCTTCTCCGGCACCCTCACCACCGGCATTGTGAGCTCGCTGGGTCGCGAAATACGCAATGAAAACAGCACCCTCGAAGGACTCGTCCAGACCGACGCGGCCATCAACGAGGGCAATAGCGGCGGCCCTTTGCTCGATTCCCAAGGCAATGTAATCGGCATCAACACCGCCATCCTTGCCCCCAGCGGCGGCAACATCGGCATCGGCTTCGCCATGCCCATCAACCGCGCCAAAGCCATGCTCGAAGATTTCCGCGTGGGCAAGAGTTTCGGCCGCCCGCGCTTCGGCGCTTCGACGGTTTATATCACCGGTGACCTGGCCACCGAATTGAAGCTGCCCGAAAGCGGCGGCCTGCTGATTCAGGAAATCGGCCGCGGCTCGGCAGCCGAGATGGCTGGCTTGAAAGGTTATCGCGACGTCGTGCAGGTAGGCAATGAGCGCCTGGGAATCGGCGGCGACTTCATCACCGCCGTTGACGGCAAGCCGGTTACCGAATCCGACGAACTGGCGCGCGCCATTGCCCGCAAGCGCCCCGGCGACACCATTACCGTAAAAGTCTTCCGCGCCGGCAAATCGCTCGACGTCCCCGTCAAATTGGGCGAAGTGCCGGAACAGCGTTTCTGACAGGATCGAGCGTGGCTTCTGAAACATCAACGCTAGCCATCGGCGAAGCCGCAACGCTTTCGGCCGCCGCGCCGCTCAAGGCACTGGCTGGGTTCTTCGTATCCGGCGTTCTACTGGCGTTTCTCGGAGCCATCCTGCCCTCCTGGGGCCACCACCTGCAATCGGACTACTGGATGATCGGCCTTTACTTCGTGGCCCTGATCTTGGGCGTGCTGCTCTCGGTGCGTGCGGCCCCATGGTTAATGCGCAAACGTGGATTAGCGTGCACTCTCACCTCCGCTTGCGCCCTTGCCTCCCTCGCGTTCCTCTACCTGGCGTTTTTCTCGCCGCCCTACGACGCCTGGCTGCGCCTCCCCGGCATTTTCCTATTGGGAGCCGCTGCCGGGACGCTGCATACCGCGATTTTCCACGCCATCTCACCCATGTACCGCCACGATCCCGCCGCCACCGTTAACCTGGGTGGAATCTTGTTCGGACTGGGTTGCTTCAGCGTTGCCTTTCTCATCTCCCGCGCGTTTTATTTCTACACCGCCGCCGCCATTCAAATCTGGATCGCGCTGATCCCCGCCCTCTTCGCCGTGATCTATGCGCGCACGCGTTTCGCTGCCCCCGCGCTTTCCGCGGGACCTTCGGCGCACGCCCTGCTCGTCGAAATCAAAAGCCCCGGAGCGGTTCTGTTCAGCTTGGTTCTATTTTTTCAATTCGGCAATGAGTGGGCCATCGCCGGATGGCTCCCGCTCTTCCTAAGCCAGCGCCTGGGCATGAGCCCCGCCGATTCCGTGCTAATCCTCGCGCTCTATTGGATGGCGCTGCTGGTCGGCCGCGTAGTCGCGCAGTGGATTCTGCCGCGAATGCGCCACACCCGCCTGCTGCTGCTCAGCGTCCTGCTGGCCATGTTCGCCTGCATCATTCTCCTCGATACCAACAACGGCTTCGGCGCCGTCATCGGAGTCTTGCTGCTCGGCGGCGCCTTCGCCCCCATCTATCCCCTGGTCGTCGAAAAGATCGGCCACCGTTTCCCCTACTACCACCCCGGTTTTTACAACGGCATCTTTTCCTTCGCGATGGTCGGCGGCCTGCTGGCTCCCTGCACCTTGGGCTATTTCGCGTGGCTCCTCGACGTCCGCGCCGTCATGGGACTGCCTTTAGTCGGCTCCATCATCGTCTTCGTGCTCCTGGGCTTAGTCTGGCTCGAAGCGCGCCTGAGCGCCCTGCTACATCCGAGCACGTAATGCGGCCCTATGTCCTAGCGCTCGCGTGCTTTGCCACAGCCTGCTCCGCGGCCGATCTCGAGCAACGTCTCGACGCCCTGACCTCCGAAAACTCCGCCCTAGGCTTCACCGGCATTCAAGTAGTGGAAGCCGCCACGGGCAAAACGCTCTACGGCAAAAACGCTGGCCGCCTCTTCCTCCCCGCATCGAATCTAAAAATCCTGACTTCCGTGCTGGCGCTCGAACGCCTGCATCCCGATTACCGCTTCACCACCCGCGTTGTGCGCGAAGCGTCCGGCGACGTCGTGCTGGTAGGATCAGGCGACCCCTCGCTCTCCGGCCGCGCCTATCCGTATAACAAGGAGCAGCGCGCAGGCCCGCCGTTGCAGGCCATCGAGCAACTAGCCGACGCCATCGCCGCCCACGGCGTGCAGCGCATCGACGGCGACATCGTCGGTGACGACCGTCTCTTCCCTTGGGACCCCTACCCCGCCAGTTGGACCGAAGACGACACTTTGCGCGACTACGGCGCTCCCGTGAGCGCGCTCAGCGTGAACGATAACACCGTCACCATTTCGGTTTCTCCGGCTGCGCTGGCCATCTCCCCGGAGTTCGAGTACTTGACCATCGATAATCGCGTCCGGACCACGGCGCGCGGCAATGAGCCAGCCGTGCAGGCGCGGCGCTTAGCGCGATCCAGTCAATGGCAGATCACCGGCGCCATCCCGTTGGGCCATGCCGCCCTAACCGAAACTCTGCCCGTGGACGATCCCGCGCTCTTCGCAGCCTCCGCCCTCTACGACGCCCTCACCCGCCGCGGCATCGCCATCCACGGCCGTCCCGTAGCCCGCCATCGAGCCCTTGGCGAGCCCTACGCCGCAATAGAAGGCGAGGAACTCGCTACTCGCATCTCGCCGCCGTTGGCCGATCTGCTCCAGGTGATGGACAAGGTGAGCGAGAATCTCCACGCCGAACTCCTGCTGCGCGAAGTAGGCCGCGTGACGCGCGGCGAAGGCTCCACGGCCGCCGGCCTCGCCGAAATGACCGCCTTCCTAGCCGGCGCGGGCGCCGAGCCGGGTGACTGGCGTTTAGAAGACGGCTCCGGCCTGGCTCGCAATACGCTGGTGACGCCCCGTCTGCTCACCCGCATCCTGGCGCGCGAGGCCCAATCGGCCGGCAGCGCCCTGTGGATCTCGCTCCTCCCCTCCGGCGGCGAAGACGGCACCTTGAGCCAGCGCCTGTGTTGCATGTCCGGCGGCCGCGGCATCCGCGCGAAAACCGGAACCCTCAGCCGCGCCCTCGCGCTCTCCGGTTATGCCGACAGCGCCACCCACGGACAACTCGCCTTCTCTATCCTCGTGAACGATTTTCAAGCCCCCCCCGCTGAAGTCACCGAGTGGATTGATAAAATAGCAACAGCCTTGTTGGAATAAATCAGTGGAGCAATAGACCATGCCTATTTTTGAATACCGCTGCGACGATTGCGGAAACAAGTTCGAGAAGCTGGTACGTTCGAGCGCGCGCGAAGCCGCCGCCGAATGCCCCTCCTGCGGCCGCGATCACGTCACGACCCAGGTATCGAGTTTCGCCGCGCGTAGCAACGGTATCGCGAAAGACAGCGCCCCTGCCTGCGGATCAGGCATGTGCGCTACACCCGAGTGGTGCGGCCGCAATTAGCGCGTAGCTAACCATCCAGCGGAGTCCCGCCGGCATTCGCCTCAGGAACTTATTTCACAGGCCCGGCGTCAAATTTCCATGCACGGCTAGCTTCTCCCGTCCGCTAGACTGAAATGGACAATAACTCTTCCGAGTCTGACGCTGGGCTCTTGCCGCTTGCCGCTGTCAAGTCCACGGGAAACAGGAGGTTATGAAAATGTTTTGGCGCATCTGGCCGCTTTGGTTCCTCGTCCCCGTACTTTCCGCGGCCGATCTTCCCATCACCGAAGTGACGCTGTATAAGCATGGCGTGGCTCACCTGGAACGCTCCGGCGAACTGAAGCCCGGCGAGACCGCGCGCCTGGATTTTAAGCCCGACGACATGAACGATGTCCTCAAGTCGCTTACCGTTACAGACCGCAACGGCGGCAAAGTGAACGGCGTGCGCTACGATTCGAGCGACCCTCTGGAGAAGCGTCTCGCGGATTTCCCCTTCCAGTTAGGTGCCGGCGCGTCCCTCGCCGCGTTTCTCGATCAGATGAAGGGCGCGCGTATCGAACTAAAGCTGGGCGCCGGCGACGCCGCGGGCGTCATCATCAGCGCGCGCGTGGTCGAGCAGTCTGATAAAGATCGCCCCTCGCAGCACGAAGTGCTGGTGCTGCTCATGGACTCCGGCGACATCCGCAGCTTCGATCTGGGCGCCGCCAGCGCCGTTAAACTGAGCGATCCCAAACAGCAAAGCCAGCTGGCCGCGTACCTGACGGTGCTCAACCAGTCGCACGCCCGCGACCGCCGAAGCGTCTACATCGATGCCGTGAGTTCCGGCGCGCGCCAGTTGACCGCCAGCTACATGACGCCGGCCGCGGTGTGGAAATCCAGCTACCGCCTGATGTTCGGCGCCGCCGGCGAGCCTACACTCGAAGGCTGGGCCATCATCGACAACACCTCCGGCGACGACTGGAACAACGTGCGCCTGGCAGTAGTCTCCGGCAAGCCCGTATCGTTCATCACCAGACTCTACGAGCCACGTTATATCCAGCGCCCGTTCGCCGAACTGGCCGAGAATCAGGCCGTGGCCCCGATCGTATATACGGGAGCAATGGAGGCAGCGAAAGACACGGTCGCGGCGGCGCCACCACCTGCACGTGCGCAAATCGCGGCGGGAATCGGGGGAATTGCGGGAAATGCCCTCTACTCCAGGGTGGCCCCTTCTTCGTTCGCCGCCACCGCCGACACCCGCCAAGCCGGCGAACTCTTCGAATACAGCTTCGCCGCGCCCGTCACCGTGAAGCAAGGTGAATCGGCCATGCTGCCGTTCCTGCAACAGAAAATCGGTGCGCGCAAGCTCCTGGTCTATGCGGAAAGCTACGGACTCAATCCACGAGACGCCGCCGAACTCACCAACAACACCGGCAAGACCCTCGACGGCGGCCCCATTACCGTTTATGACTCCGGATCTTATGCAGGAGAAGCGCTAGTCGAAACTCTTCCCATGAGCGACAAGCGGCTCATCAGCTATGGCGTAGACCTGGGAACCCGCGTCACCACCGCCTTCGATTCCTCGCAAGCCGTAGTCCGCGAAATCCATTTCCAACGCGGCATCCTGACTACCCGCTCCGCCCTGCAGGAAACCAAAACCTACACCATCAAGAATGTGGACGCCAAGGCGAAAACGCTAGTGATCGAACACAACCAGCGCCCCGGCTACACACTCCTGGAGCGTAAACCCAGCGAAACCACACCCAACGCCTATCGCTTCGAAGTGAAATTAGCCGCCTCGGACACCCAAACCTTCCCCGTGCGCGAAGAGCACGTCTATGACGAATCGGTGTCCGTCGCCAATCTGACACCCGACGTCCTCGCCGTCTACATCCAGAACAAATCCCTGAACGAAAACGCACGCCGCCAACTCGACCAGATCGCGCAGAAGAAGCGCGAGATTGGCGCGAGCGACGCTGCCCTCCGCCAGGCCGATGCCGATGTCACGAGCCTCACCCAGGATCAGAGCCGCCTGCGCAGCAACATCGAAAGCCTGAATCGCGTCAGCGGCCAGCAGGATCAAGTCCAAACCTACGCGCGCCAGTTGGCAGCAGCCGAAACCAAGCTAGCCGCCCTGCGCGATACGCAAAGCGATTTGCGCAAAAAGAAATCCGCGCTCGACGCCGAACTCAATTCGTTGACGGAGCGGATTTCGTTTTAGCTGGCAGCTGAATCCTCTCGCCGTACTGCGCGAAATTCGGAATCGTGACCGGCAGGTGCCCGGTAATGGGAATCTCGCCCGGCAGCGCCTTCACCACCGAAATCTCCGATGGCGTAGCCGTGCTGAACGCCGCCAGATACCCGTTCACTTTAGGAAATCCCGAAAGCAAGTAAGAATTCCCAAACGACACCACCGCCACCGGCGTCGGCCCCTGCGAGAGCTTTTCAAGGTAAGCCGGTAAATCGCCACCCAGCATTGGATTCGTAGTGAACGTTGCAAACACCAGCGCCGAACACACCGAGACATCGATGGAGTGTTGCGGCTCATGCCAGTTGGGCGGGAATTTTTCGCGGGGATATTGCGGCGGATGACGGCGGGACAGCAGTACTATCTGCTGCAGACCACAAGAGATAACGGTTGGTACGCTAATTGGGGTTTGGCAGCCCCCTCCGATACCGAAATATCGTTGATCGATACGGGGGATTGGGGCAACGGGACGTTAGCAGCGGCGACATTCGGGATCGGGGGCGGACAGTTGTCAGGTTTCGGCGGGACGGTGTGGTGGGCTGATTTCAATAACATCACCACGACTTCTAGGTCCTCCGTGCCTGAACCATCCTCAATGCTTTTAATGTCAATCGGGCTACTCGGAGTAGCCTTCGTGGCACGAAAACGAATTGCCCTTTAGCTCAAGATTAGGCCGCATCCGTGCACGATGCGGCCTGTTTCCAGGTGGCCATTGCGCGTCAGCTCATTTGAACCGCCGCTTCGCTCGTTGCAGATTTTCATGGACGATTCCGAGGCCAATCGAACAATCACGGGCGACCGCCGCAGCCCCAGGCCAATCTAAGAACTTCTTTAGTCTTGCGCCGACAATCTCCCGGCTGACATAAGCTCGTACTTCTTAGGTAGGCTACTTGTCGTTGTGTTAATCCCGCGTAGCCGAACGCGCTTCGGGGATCTCTTCAGCTTCATCCCGGATGGCGTGCGGAATGGAACCGCGCTCGCATTCCCCCGGATTCCCCAAAATCGTCCACAACCGGCCATGGCGGTCTGGCGGAACCCCTATTTTTGCAACAGTCCGGAGTTGTTGAGAACCTGCAAATTCATTACTGCTTGAAAATGGCCCCGTGGGAACTTTTGGCCGCCTACCGGAAAGGCATTGGGGCGGGGCGGGCAACTTAGGATCGCAATCCGCGCAGCGGGATACAATATTCCTGGTGATGACATTTCCAACGGAATATCGCGAGAGGCTGCTTGCCACGCTTTCTACTATCGACACGGCGCTGGTCGCGCAGGCGATTGGGTGGTTGAAGGAGGCACGCGAAGCGAAGCGGTCTCTGTTTGTGGCGGGCAACGGCGGGAGCGCGGCTACGGCGGCGCATTTTGTCTGCGATATGGTGAAGGGCGCTAGTGCGGGGAAGACGCGCTTCCGGATCGTGGCGCTAGGGCAGAATCTGCCTACCATGACGGCCTACTCCAACGATGTTAGCTACGCCGATGCGCTGGTCGAGGAGCTCAAGAATTTCGCTGAGCCGGGGGATTTATATATGGCCATCAGCGGGTCGGGGAATTCGCCGAACGTGGTGCGCGCGATGGAGTATGCGAACTCCATCGGGTGCCGGACGCTGGCGCTGACGGGGCGAGATGGGGGCAAGCTAGGTGGCCTAGCCAACCTTAATATCCACGTACCCGAGCCGCATATGGGGCGGATTGAGGATGCGCATCATATTATTTGCCACATGATCTGCTACAGCTTCATGGAGCATCCGGATTTGGTCCAGCCAGATTTGGCACAGCGCTCCTAGTACAAGGGAGTATTATGGGTAGGTACGAACCTAGGCTGAGGCATGGAAACTAAGGTTCACATTTCGACTCGGATGGTCGATAATGAATTCACGCGGGCCTTGCCCACGGAGACACCATGAACGGGAACAACCCTAACCGCACTTCTTTGGGCTCCTCGGCTGCCGCTGCGCGGGCACCGCTTGCGGATGCCTACGGGGGAGATTTTCACCTGGCTGAATTGGTGCGCACGTTGCGGTCGCTGGCGGGGGATTCGCCGGAGCGTCAGGCCAAGATGGAAGGGCTGATGCGGGCTTACGCTTCCGGTCAATTACAGGTGGATGCGGAAGCTACCGCAGCTGCCATGATTGACGACGCCATGCGGCCGCGTTCGCGTCGCTAGATTCCGAAGCCGGAACGCAAGACGTTCCCGGAACGATCCACCAGTGCGGATACGCCGGCGAAACCCGGATTGTCGGGGGTGCCAAAGCGCAGGTCGACCAACTCCAAGCGAAGATCGTCGCCGACGGGGGTTACGCGCCAAAAGGGGACTTGCGACCAGCGGATGAACACCTCAAAGGGATGGGTGCGCAGGGCGGCTTCCATGCCGGGGACTTCGCCGGGGGCGCGGTACAGGCGTCCGGCGGCGGGATCGTATTCGGCTCGTAAGTTCACGGGTAGGATGACCGCGAAGTTGGCGCCTTCGATGACGCCTCTCCAGGTGAAGGGGTTGAAGCTGTTGGGGAGCGCGGTGACTCTTTTGGGCGGGGCACCTTGGTAGAGGCGCGCGGACATGACTTCGACGGCGCGGGCGTGGGTGACGATGCGGAATCCTTCAAAGGCCAGTACTGCGGCTAGCGCTACCCAGGCCCAGGCGCGGCGGGGGGCGGCGTTTTTACGCTCGCCGATTTCGCTGCTGACCAGGCGGGAGAGCGCGGGGGCGGCGATTGCTAAGAGGAGGATGGCTAGGATCCACACGTCGATGATGTTGTTGATGTCGAGGCGGAAGCGGTGCGTCGAGAACGGGAGCGCCAGGGGTATGCCATAGGTGTTGGTCCAATCGAGTAGCAGGTGGCTGAGGACTCCGATGATTGCCGCGAGGTAGGATCGCGAGGAAAATTTGGCGCGTGCTAGGAGCATGGGGAGCAACGCGACCAGCGGCAGGAATGTAAGGCAGTGGGTATAGGTTCGATGGTATTCGATGTAGCGGAGGGTGCCGGTG
The DNA here is from genome assembly GCA_030775965.1 of Acidobacteriota bacterium. Lineage (GTDB taxonomy): Bacteria > Acidobacteriota > Terriglobia > Bryobacterales > Bryobacteraceae > Palsa-187. Next base: position 9,729 of record JALYIB010000162.1, read on the forward strand.
AACCATACGAAGGCGTCGGCGTCGGGGGCGTTGGCGGCTAGTACCATCATGGCGGTGCCGCGGGGAGTGGTTTTTTCGAGACCGGCTCTGGCCAACATTAATCCGACCAAGGAGTGGGTTAGATTGTCCATCGCTAGCGGTACGACGAGGGGATCAGAAGAGTTAACGCGTCGGGGGCTATCTCTAGAGAAGCGGGCAGGCGTCCGGCGTATTCACCGTCGATTTGCAGGTGGGCTGAGCCGGAAAATTCGAGGCGTTGGGTGCGGACGGAGCGCACTCCGGGCATGGATTTTACCTGGCGGAGGGTTACGGCGGTCATATAGGCGGCGTAGCGCAAGGGATTGGAGCCATCGAACAGGACTACTTCGAAATCGTCGCTAAGCAGCGATGCATTGCTGGCGATTTCCATGTCGCCGCCGTAGTTGCGGACGCGAGAAACGAGGGCGAAGCCGTGCTGGGTTTGGCGGCCGTCAATCTGGGCTTGAAATTGGCCGACGGCGCTGAAGAATTGGCCCAGGCCGGCGATCCAGTACGCCAGTTTTCCGGCGCGGGCTTTTAGAGCGGGGTTTACTTTGGTGACGATGGTGGCGTCCAGGCCGGCGCCGGCCATCAGTAAGAAGTAGCGCGGGTCGCGCAACGGCGTGCAGAGTTTGCCTACGGCGATGCGGCGTTCCGCGCAGGGACCGAGGCGGGCGATGGCGCGTTCTAATGCGTTGCCTAGGCCGAGTTCGTTGGCGAGGACGTTGGCGGTTCCGCCGGGGAGAATACCTAGCGGGACGCGGGAGGGGATCACGCCGTTGGCAACTTCGTTGATGGTTCCGTCGCCGCCTAGGACCAGGATGAGATCGGCTCCGGCGGCTACGGCTTCGCGGGCTAATTCAGTGGCGTGGCCGGCGGCTTCGGTGGGGGTCAGTTCGGCGACAATACCTACTTTTTTCAGGGCAGCAATGGTACGTTGGAGAATACGCGCGGGCTGCCGCCGGAATTTGCCCGCGACAGGATTGTAGATCAGGACCGGCTGCTGATATTTAGCTATCTTTCAAGTATAACTTCCCTGTGAGTTCCATCCTCGAGAAAATCGACGCGCTGCGCAAGAAAATTGCGCATCACGAGCATCTTTACTACGTACTCGACGCGCCGGAAGTTACGGACGCTGAGTACGACCGGATGATGCGGGAGTTGCAGGCATTGGAGGCGGCGCATCCGGAGTTGATTGCCGACGATTCGCCTACGCAGAGGGTGGGCGGGAAGCCGCGCGAAGGCTTCGTCAAGGTAAAGCATTCGTCGCCGATGCTCAGCTTGGATAATGCGTTGAACGAGGGCGAGCTGCGCGATTTCGATCGGCGGGTGCGGGATTTGGTGGGGGAGGAAGAGTTCGAGTATGTGGCGGAGTTGAAGCTCGACGGGTTGTCACTGGCGGTGCATTATCGCGACGGGAAGTTGGCGCAGGCTGTCACTCGGGGGGATGGGTCTACCGGCGAGGACGTTACGGAGAATGCGCGGACGATTCGCTCGATTCCGTTTCGAGTGAAGGCGGAGGAAGTGCGCGGGGAAGTGGTTTTCAATCGGAAATCGTTTGACAAGTTGAATGGAGAGCGCGCGGCTGCTGGGTTGCCGCTCTTTGCGAATCCGCGGAATGCGGCGGCGGGGTCGCTGCGGGTATTGGATCCTACCATTACGGCTTCGCGAAGGCTGGATTATTTCAGTTATTACTTGGTGCCGGCTCCGGCTACGCAGCACGAGACGTTGGAACAGCTAAAAGAGATGGGATTCAAGGTCAATCCGAATTGGCGGCGCTGCCGGGGCATCGAGGAGTTGGTGGCGTTCTGTAAGGAGTGGGAAGAGAAGCGGGATGGGCTGGCTTATGAGATCGACGGGGTGGTAGCTAAGGTGGACGCTGTCGCGCAGCAGCAGCGGCTGGGGTGGAGGCACAAGGCTCCGCGGTGGGCGATTGCTTTTAAGTTTCCAGCTCGGCAGGAGGAGACGGTTGTCGAGGACATCGGAGTTAGTGTCGGGCGGACCGGCACGTTGACGCCGGGGGCATTTTTTCGTCCGGTGAATGTGGGCGGCGTGATGGTTTCTAAAGCCACGCTGCATAACGAGGATGAAGTGGAGCGGCTGGGAGTGCAGATCGGCGATACGGTGTTGGTGGAGCGGGCGGGGGATGTGATTCCGCATGTGGTGCGGGTGGTGAAAGAGGGCGAGGACCGGCGGCCGTTTCGGATGCCTGCGTCGTGTCCGGTTTGCAGTGGGGAGGTCGTGCGGGCGGAGGGCGAGGCGGCTAGCCGGTGCATCAACATTAGTTGTCCGGCGCGGCTGAAGGAAACCATTCTGCATTGGGCGGCGCGGGGGGTCATGAATATTGATGGGATGGGCGAGGCGCTGGTGGATCAACTGGTGGACAAGGGGCTGGTTAAGAATGTCGCGGATTTGTATGCGCTGAAGCTGGGCGATTTGATGGGGCTGGAGAGGATGGGGAAGAAGTCGGCTGCGAAGGTGCTGGCTAATATCGATGCTTCACGATGGGCTCCGCTGCCGCGGGTTTTGAATGGGCTGGGGATTCCGTTTGTCGGGGAGCGGACGGGGCAGTTTCTGGCGGAGGAGTTTGGCGATCTGGATAAGATTGCGGCCGCTGACGAAGACGAGCTGCAGAAGGCTGAGGAAGTGGGGCCGAAGGTGTCGGCAAGTATCCACCGCTTTTTTCGGGAGAAGCATAATCACGCTTTGGTCGAGAAGCTGCGCGGGGCGGGGTTCTCGTTCACTCACGCGGTCAAGA
>JALYIB010000163.1 GCA_030775965.1 Acidobacteriota bacterium
CTATTCGCTTGCTTCAACCAATCGTTACTAATGCGCACGATTGAGTCATCGACAAAAGACTTAGGTTCCTGATACGCAAGAAGGCAAAGAATTGCTTTCACATAGCTTCTGCCTGCGCTAAACTGCCCGTTCTCGCGTATGAATTGCGGGGTCAGATCGATCGGATAGTCATAAGAAGGCAGACTACCCTCGGCGATTTGATCGATTCTCTTCAGATCCTGTCCCACTCTCGATTCAAGAGAAGTTGAGTACCGCCCGCCGAGCGAAGTGCGCCAGAAGAAGTCCTGAAGATACTGCTGCTTCTCTCCCGTCGGCTTGTCTTTGTGACGATAAAAGAAATATGCGAACGGGATGAGCAGCGCACTGTAAGGAAGTAAAGCCGACACCGGAATACGGTACGCGTTGCGGAAATAGTCTACAGCGCGCTCGATAGCATCGACCGTCGCGGGCCAAGCTTCAATGACCTTTTGTTTCTCCAGTCCTAGGATCGCCTTCTTGTCGCAGTCCTTCACTAGGATGGCAGAGAGGGTCTGCAGCACTACCGAATCTGGAATCGTGTCATAGTCTACATCCTTCAATCGCTCTATAAGTTGATCGTACTTTTCTGACAGGTCAAAATCCTTTGCTGAATCGAAAGTCTTCGCAACCATCACCGCAAACACCGACAAGGGGGTTCCGCCAGTATTGATTCGAGTGAAGACCTCAGTCGCTACGTCAATTGGGGCCTCGCGCAGTAGGACCGTCGAGAATGCATAGTTCTTGATTCGAGTCCTAAGTTCGTCAAGTCGCCCGAGAAATTCTGCAGGATATTTCACTAAGAAAGCTAGATCGGCGTTAATAAGATCAACCACTCTAATGACCGTCATCGAATCCCGCCCCGCAACGTCCGTAATGATTATTTGGTCGTCATCAGACGCCTTCAAGTCAACAAAGATCTCCTTGTAGTTATCTGGGGACCCGTCCCGTTCAATTTTGAGGCCCTTGAGACTCGCGAAGATGCTCGTCATCCGTTGCTGACCGTCCAAAACGTACTGAATAAAGTCCCCAGCCGGCGTGTCCGGCAGTTGGGCGTCACCGAGATTCCGAATGGACCGTAGTTGCTCTTTCGTTTTCCAAAGGATGAACGTGCCAATGGGGTAACCCTTGACGATGCTGTCCAAAAGTTTGGCCGATTTCTGCTTTGACCAGACAAACTCGCGCTGAAATTGCGGTATCTTGATGCTCCCCTTTTCGATATCGCTGATCATTGCAGGGTAGGCTACGCTCTGCGGTTCCGGCTGGTACATGAAATATTTCCTCCGTGAAGTGTGGATGGATATGAAGGCAAAGTATATCAGCCCTTATAGTTGGAAATGTTTGAAGGTTTTAATTTAAATCAGCGGGTCGAATCAAACTCGCGTTCCCGCCGCGCTTCGATCAGCCGGCGAGCGACGTCGCGAGCAATCTCCAGAGTCTCGGCTACAGTCCTGCCTTGCGCCACTAAGCCGGGTAGTTGTTCAGAAGTCGCGAGGAAAACGCCCTCCGGCAGCAACTCAACTTGAATGTGCACCGCGACTTCCATGGCTCCAATCGTAGCACTGCCTATGCCGGGCTGCACCGGCTTTGCCTCACTCACTAAGTAGTTCGAAATAGCGCTCCCGCGACATACCGGCACTGCGCAGATTGTTTTTGATAATGAATACTGGCACGGCGGCATATTTGGGAATAACCACTGGCCGTATTACGCCGCGCTTGGTGTATACCATGTGGTCTCCCTCGGTTCGGACGCATACGAAGCCTTCAGCCTCGAAACTTTTGACGAGCTGTTTATAGGAGACGGGGCTTAGCCTAGGCATGCGTCAGCGGGAGCGGGAGTGACATACGCTGCACGCTGATGAATTTTGGAGGGGCGAGCTTTCGTTTGTCCTTGCTGTAGCCCGCTTCTTCCAGAATCTGATCGAGTGTGCCCAGTCTTTCGGCTTCCTCCAGGAACAGCGTGACGGCTTGTTTCAAGTTCTTAATCGCCTTTTCCTTGGTCCCGGCGCAGGAGGAAACATCGAGCTCAAACGCGTGAGCGATAAAGGTGCGCCCCTCTTTGAAAATCCGAGTCGTAAATTGAATTTCCATGGCCAGCGACCTCTCGTTCCAGCGTAGCACTGCCTACGCCGGCACTGGCTCGCGCTGCACGCGCAGTTCCCTGCTCCATTCCCGCAGGCCCATCACGCACAGCAGCAGGAATATGAAGTAGAGTGCGGAAGTCATTCGCAAGTGTTTATAGATATAAAGCGGGACGTAAATAATGTCTACCGTGATCCAGATCCACCAGGACTCAAGGTATTTCTTGGTCTGGCCGTAGATGGCCGCCAGCGACAGCGCTGTAGTGAAACCGTCCCACACGGGCACGGGCGAATCGGTGAAGCGGCGAAGAAAAAATGCTAGGCCGATGGCGGCGACGAGGGCTGCCGGCGTTAGCCAGATCCAGGTGCTCCGCGGAGTACGCGTGACCTGGAGTTCGACGAGCGCGCCGGGATGGGACCACGTCCACCAGCCGTAGATTCCTAGTGCGATGTAGACCAACTGCAGCCCGGCGTCGCCGTAGAGACCGGCCGCGAGAAACACGGCCACATAGAGTGCGTTGTTCGCCAGGCCGATCGGCCAGTTCCAGATGTTCTGCCGCGCCAGCAGCCACACGTTGACGGCCCCAGTGAGGAACCCCAGAATTTCGACGAGCGACATCGCCCTCAGGATCGCAGATCAGCGGCCGAATACGCCTTCGACAGCGCCGACTATGGTGCAGACAGCGATGTGGGCAAACAGGCCATAGTGAATCCAACGGCGAGTATAGCGAGCGATCAGCCGGAGGTCGCTTGTCGATACCATCGGCCATGCGGCCTGAATCGACCGCCGCTTTGGAAAAAGAATCCAACGGCGCGTATAGCGGTATAAAAAAATGACGTCGCTCATGACCACAGCCCACTCTGCCGCATGAGTAGGCCTTAGTACCAATAGGCTAAGGCACCTTTTTTCGACTAGTACTGAGAGGGAAAGTTTTGGTACGAGGTATGGTGCAAGGAGGGGATTAAAATAAAAAACCCCTCTGTTGCAACTTGCTCAAACGATCAAACAAGCGGCGGAAACTTTCGGACACTACTTCCCGCAAGCACAACTACAAATCCGCTCATTTCTCTCGTCCGCGCCTGTTGCAAGCAGAGGGCAGGTGTTCAAGAGTTACTGCATCAATTCGTAAGTAGGATAGCACGCGCTCAACCACCTTCGCGGCCCTCTGTTTTCAATTATATGGATCGACTTAGGGGCGCTTTGCTGCGTGCGCCTGCCCCGGGGGTGTGTCGCTGTGACACAATTGGGCTCAGGTGCGGAGTACCCTGGCGATCTTGTTGTTGGCTGTGCCCTTGTGCGCTCAAAGCGACGAGTTCCGGGTGTATTCCGCTGCCCCTCGGCTGCTGCTCACCCCGCAACGATTGCGACTGCTGCAACGGGAGCGGGAGCGGGATTCGCTGCGCTGGCAGGCGTTCAACACGTTGGTCTCGGGCGGCGCGGCTATGCCGGAACCGGGTTTCGCCTGGGCTTTATTCTACCGGGTTAGTGGACAGCTGACGTGGGGAAAGAAAGCGGTGGATTGGGCGCTGGGCGACAGTGCCAACGACCTGCGGCAGCTCGCCCTGGTTTTCGATTGGTGCGGCCCCGCGATGACGGACGCGCAGACTGCCCGGCTCGCCGCGAAACTGCAACGGGGACTAGCGACTGCGGCGGGCGGCGATGTGCGGCAGCGGAGTGCGCGGGCCTTCACCGCGATCGCGCTGGCGGACCACTTGCCCGACCACGGCGAATCTGTGCTGAAGCCTATGATTGAGCAGTGGTGGCGCGGGGAGATCGGGAAAAAAATCGACGCGGGAGCTCCGGCGATTCCGCGCGACCAAGTGTACGCGCTGGTGGAACTGCTGCACGCCGTTCACGACAACTTGAAGATCGATTTACGCGAAGACGCGCCGGATTATTTCAAGGCGCTCCCGACGGACCACCTGGTAAGCCACTACCCTGCCCCGTATCCGGCCGCCGAGAACGAATACCGGATCCCTATTTATGTTCGCGACGGCGAGCCCGACCTCAACCAAGCGGCGCTTTCGCGCGCAGCCGAGCTGGCCATCGTCGCCTACGATTCGAACGCCGCGGAAAATCAGTTCCTGCAAGGATGGCTGATGCAGGACCGCTTCCTGATGCGCGGCGGCTTCGGGGTCCCTTATGAATTTCTGTGGGCCAATCCTTATCAGCCGGGCCTGAGCTATTTTCAGATGCCGCTGGTGTACCACGATTCGCTCTCCGGCCACTTGTTTGCCCGCACCAGTTGGGATGAGAACGCAACTTGGCTGGGATACTTCGATGGACAGCTCCAGTTATTTCGCGACGGGAAGGTGGAGACGCTGAAGGCGGGCGCGGCCACCGAACCAGTGCACGTCGGCGACGCCATCATCTTAAGCGCACGTGAAAAAGACGTCAGCCGCTTCCAGGCGGATGCGGCGGCGGTGTTCGTGCTGAATCTGACGCCTCGCGCCCATTACGATGTCGAAATCGACGATCAGGAATTGCGCGAAGAAGAAACCGACACCGGAGGGACGCTGGTGATTGCGCTGCCCGAGGGGATCCCTGCCGGTATCCGAGTAAAGCGGCGGGTGGAGTAAATGAAGAAGTAATGAAGCGATGATTTGCCGCTGCTGCGCAGTACTGTAATATCAGGGCAGCTGGTCTCCTATGATTTCTCAAGGCTACGAAGGATCAAACCTGTTTGGATCAAGCCCGGTGCAATGAAGAAACCTATCGGCCGTGGAACGGACAATTCCCAATGGATCCTTCGGGAAAATTATTCTTGAGTGCTGGTCGCTTCAAATTGAATAGTGGTCTGGAGTATAAAGGTTTTTTCCCCAGTGTCACCGGACTGGGACGAGCCGCTATTCCGCGAGACCGCTGATGGTAAGTCGGTTCGTATTCGGACCTTTTCGGAGCGGCAGGGTGGTTCCCGTTTAGCGATTCTTCAACTTCACCAACCTCGTATTCTGGTGGGCGAACGAAAATTTAGTTTTTGGGGTGGACGCCCTGGCATATCTCGCGAGAGGCGGGACGAATTCTACGAGGCTGTCGGACAGCGCCCCGAAAACATCTTTCCGATTCACTTCAGTGCGGATCCAAATATCGTTGGTGGAATTGCCAACGGTGAACTACACGGGTTCTATCGATCGGTTGCGGACGCGCCACCCATCATTGAGATCTGAGCATTCCAAATCTCGTAAGACCTCACGGTGCCCGCGCCGGGTCTGCCGATCCAGATCCAACGGACCTATGACAGTCTGATTCGAAGCACTTCGGGCGATTTGGGGTTCGGTTGGAACCAGGCTGCTAGGGTTCCCGCGCAGCGCGAGCGAGCTGGATCGGTTGCACTCGGTGGCGACCCTCAGGAAAGACTTTAGACCGGCGGTATTGAACATTACGTTACCGCACGCGGGGCCGATTTGACGCGGCCCCGCCCACTGCGGTACTATTAGAAATCGAATGGCAAATACAGTATCTGCGCTGAAACGCGTGCGCGTCACCGAACATCGCACGGCGGTAAACCGTACTCGCAAAACCCGCTTGCGCCATGGCATCCGTGCGATGCGGCGTTTGCTTGAGACCAAGGATGTCAAGGGCGCGACCGAACTCGTCCCCAAGACTTATTCCTTGATCGATCGCGCTGCCAAGTGGGGAATCATCGGAAAAAATACCGCGGCCCGTTATAAGAGCCGGCTGACCCTCCGTCTGCGCAAAATCGCTTCCGCGTAGGCGCACGGCCGACCGTTCCATCATCGCGCCCCTCAGGGGGACCCTCAGCCGGCCATGAATTCGCAAATCAATTGACACTGCGGGCCACCTTTGTTGTAATAGTGAGGCCCACCTGTTGCTCCTCAGTAGCTCAATGGTAGAGCATTCGGCTGTTAACCGAAGGGTTGTAGGTTCGAATCCTACCTGAGGAGCCAA
>JALYIB010000164.1 GCA_030775965.1 Acidobacteriota bacterium
TACGCGAAGGAACTGCGTTGCATTAGCACAGAGGCTTGGCACTGCGGATACATTCGCCAGTGGAACACGGACGTGCTCACTTCGAGTGCGCGAACCACACACACTGAGATATCGAGGCGCCGGTTCACCGAAACGGCACCGGGTAACGTCGAGCCGATTAGCCGATTTTTCAAACTTTCGCCGGAGGGCCTTTCAAATACTCTGAGGGCCGGAACGGACGGTGCGCGCGGCGCATTCACAAGTCCGCGCCCGATCCACTATGCGCATCCTCGCTGCATCACGGTGCGGGAGATGGCGCGGTTGCATGGATTCCCGGACTGGTTTCGGTTTCACGCGACGAAATGGCACGGCGCACGGCAGATCGGAAATTCCGTTCCGCCGCCGCTGGCGCGGGCGATCGCCAGCGTCGTCATCAAGGCGCTAGCCGTCGAGGCCGAACGGCCAGAGGAAGTTCAGACGCTCGGAGACACGGCATTGCTCTACATGGAGATGTCGGAAGCATCGGAGCACTTCGGCGTCAAAGCGCCCAACGGACGGCGGGACAGGAAGAGCGGTGCGAAAAAACGCAAACAACACGAGATCGAGGAAGCGATCGCCAAGGTTAGGGCAATCCGTGGCTAACGCTCCAAGCACGGAGACAAATCGCTATAAAATCCTGATCGAGAAAATCTTCTTCGACCACTGGAAGGAGAGCGCGACTGAATTCGAGTTCGTCCGCGGCGAAATCAAGCAGACGGCCAATCTCCTCAAGATCGATTTGCCGGACAACGTCGGCGATGTCCCGTATTCGTTTCGCTACCGCATAGCTCTGCCACAATCGATCATCGATACACAGCCTAAGGGACTCGAATGGATCATCGAAGGCGCCGGCCGGTCGAAGTATCGCTTTAAACTCGTTCCCGCTATGCGCATCAGGCCGCGGGAGGACATGGTCCGAATTGCTGTGCCGGATTCAACGCCCGAATTGATTCGAGCGTATGCTCTCGACGACGAACAAGCGTTGCTGGCGATCGTCCGTTATAACCGGCTGATCGACACGTTTCTGGGCCTGACTACTTACAGCCTGCAGAATCACCTTCGCACCACGGTAAAAAGCATCGGGCAGATTGAAATAGACGAGCTTTATGTCGGGCTGGACAAGCATGGCTGTCACTATGTCATTCCCGTTCAAGCAAAAGGCGGCAAGGATCAGATCGGCGTCGTGCAAACAACGCAAGACATCCGATGGGTTGAGCAGAAGTTTCCCGGCATGCGCTGCCGCGCTATTGCCGCGCAATTCACGAAAGACGGCGTGATCGCGCTATTCGAACTGACGCTGCAAGGGCAGGAAGTGAAGGTGGTCGATGAGCGCCACTACCAACTTGTGCCGGCGGATCAACTCGACAAGGATGCGATCCGCAATTACCGCGACTAACCTGTCAACCCAACGAATCTCGAGCATGCTCGAATATTCCCGCCAGTGGCTCGGCGAAATCTCCCAGGGCCTTACCCGACAGAAGATCAACCAGCTAGCTTTCGAGCACTGCGAAATTGGGGAAGTATCGGTACAACTCGGCAAAGTGCCTCGCCTCTTTCTGGGGGATCCCAGCGAGATCAAGAGCGGCGACAGTTTGAGGCAGTTGACGTTCAAGATGACGGATTTCTCTCACCGTCAAGATGGGAACTTCGATCTTAATCAATCGTCCGGTCGGGGGCATAAAATCGAGCCGATCAAAGCCACAGCTTTCAACTACGGGGTCATCCTGCCGTTCAGCGAATATTCCAACGAGTGTCGTCATCCTTGCGCCGTCTTCGTAGTCGATTTCGCAAATTGGCCGAAACGTCATCACCGCTTCGGGTGCCGCACCCAGGTTCCTAACAGCAAGCGAGGCCTCGATCTGCGAGCGGACCATTTCCTGACTCAGTCGCGCGAAAGGCCAGCCTAAGAGGTCTTCTTCTGAAGCTCCCGGCGGAATTCTCTCCGTGCCAAAAGTATTACGAAAACGGCTGAACGCCGGTGGACCGTCCGGATCTGCGACGGACTCGTCGATTTCCTTCGCCTTTTGGCATTGGATTGAAATCGCCAGAACAGAGCCTGATCGGGCACGCGCCGTTACGGTACCGGCATCCAGTAACATGCCTGGCAGAAGGGGGTCATCGTAATCCAGCCAGACGAAAGCGCGATTTGTCCAGTCAAGGCCCGGAAGGACATTCGCAGAGTCCCTGTAATCCACCTCGACGGCTTTGAACGGTACATTCGCATCGATCCTGTCTTTTGCGTGAACGGCTCACCTGAACGATACCGATTTCAAAGCCGCGGCGCGGTCGGCTTTCGAGAGCTACCAGCAGGCTTTGCGGCCGTTCCTAGGGAATCGGCAGATACCGTTGGGGCTAGTTATTTGATCGGCTCCCCGGAGGAGTCCATTCGTATGTCGAGAACGTTCACAGGGCATTTTTCTAATAGATTCAATGATATACGCTGCTGCTAGCTGCACCGTAATGTCAAGCTGCTACCAGGAAGATGCGTTCATGTAGAGAAAATGTGCCGGAGCGGGCACTGAATGACAACGCAGCGGTTGGAACGTAGAATGCACTTTAAGCGTATATTTATACAGCCAAAGAAAACACACCGTATGCCCACCGGATAACGTTGTGATATCGTTGCAGATTACGTATCATCAGGATTGAGGACGTTTTGGACACTATCATGTCACCGACTCGCGAAGTACTTTCACATAGTTCAACCATACAGCACTCGCGGTGGTTCCCGACTTTTACCCCAGGCCCTTACTGGTCATCTTTTGAGCAGTTTAGGCGAGCTGGAACGTGCGCATTGGAGGGGTTCGCGCTGAATACGGTTGGCACCCTTCAGTGCAAGAGTTCTACATTCCGTATTTTGCTTGATTCGGATTTCCAAAAGCTGCTAGGCCTCGCTACTGAGGTTCACAGGCTCAAACAGGGGATTACGATCGTGATGCAGGCGGCTAAGGTCGTGGCTAAGCATAGCGACGAGGAGAGTATTCAGCTCTTGATTCAGACTGCTTCGATGCTGAACCAGTCGAATCTTCTTCCGGAGCGGGATGGTCACGGTGAATTTCATATCAGCCCGGAAGAAAGTGCGGAGTACGGCCAAGACCCAGAGGACGTTGAATCAATGGATATACCTCGGCCAGCCCTTTAAAAAGGCATGCCGGCTGATTCGTTGCTCGAATTAAAGCGCTCCCTCTCCAACCTTTCGCACGACGAGGGAGCGCTTAGCGTTATTCGCAGGTTCTCGGATGGGCTAGCCAACACTCGGGCTCGCCTTCTCGCCTTCAATGACACTAACGCAATTGTCCGGCCTGCGATCACCACTGACCAAACCAACGCTCTCGGATTCGTTGAAAATGACGATCAGTTCACGGTCCTACAAGGCGATGTAATCACCTCTGAGGCTGCATACTTTATGGGGGAGCGAATCTGTTCCGGACCGAGATATGTGGTCCTCAACTCATCATGCGACCTCGTCCCAGAGCGCCGTGAGTTTGCATCGCTGCTTCGCATTAAGCCCATAAGAAAGTCGGAGCGGGACGCTGCCGCAAAACTCAATCTTTTATTGCGCTTCAAGAGAAGCGATTCAATGTATCTTCCGGTGTTGCAAGACGATGAGCCGGACGTCTTGTGCAATGTTATCCAATTTGATGGCATATGCCAGCTGCGATCATCTGATTTGGCGTTGGCGGGCCGACTTGCGTCACTTTCTGTTGTCGGCTGGAGGATTTTCGCGTCCTTCTCGCGAGTAGTCTTTGCGAGAGCGAACCAAAGAGAATGTGAAATGCGGGAGGCGATAGACGCCAACGTTGAACTGTCTGATCAAAACGGGGAAAATAGGCCCTGAATCACCGGCATAGCCAAGCGCCGCCCGGAAGGCACAAGGGATTCGCTTTAATTCCATCCCGCCATGCGCGCACGCCGCTCCCTGATCTGCCGGAAGATGCCAGGCTCGTTCGTTTGTGCGTTTACGCTCGAACCATGGAACAGACCCATTGACGCGGCAGATTGCTGGTTCCATACTGAGCCCGTTGAACATCCGAAACTGAGATTTCCAGCCTGTTGGCCCCAATCCCCACGGCCCTTGCTGAAGGAGAGGGAAGGAACTTCAACC
>JALYIB010000165.1 GCA_030775965.1 Acidobacteriota bacterium
GACTCGGCCCCCGCGCCTATGCCCGCGCCCAGCAACTGATCGACGTTATTCATAACGACATCGTCGATCGCTATCCCAACGCTTTCGTGCTCGCCACCACCGCCGCGCAAATCGAAGCCGCCCACAAACAACGCAAGATCGCCGCGCTGATCGGTATCGAAGGCGGCCACGCCATTCAAGACAGCCTAGACAAGCTGCGCGAATTTTACGGACGCGGCGTGCGCTACATGACGCTGACCCACACCAACACCAACAATTGGGCCGATTCCTCGGGCGACATCAACGATGCCTCGGTAACACATCACAACGGCCTCACCGATTTCGGCAAAGACGTGGTCCGCGAAATGAACCGCCTCGGCATGATGGTGGACATCTCGCATGTAGCCGACAAAACTTTCTATGACGCCCTCGCCGTCAGCGCCGCCCCGCTGATCGCATCGCATTCAGCCTGCCGCGCGCTCGCCAACGTGCCGCGCAACATGACGGACCAAATGATCGTCGCGCTCGCCCAAAAAGGCGGCGTCGTCCAGGTGAATTTCTATTGCAATTTCCTGACGAACGACAAACCGCCGCACGCGACCATCGACGACGTGGTCAACCACATCGATCACATCCGCAAAATCGCCGGCATCGACGCCATCGGCATCGGCAGCGATTTCGATGGAATCGACTGCGCACCCGTTGGCTTGGAAGATGTCTCGAAATTCCCCAACCTGACGCGTGCATTGCTCGAAAGAGGCTACTCCGCCGCCGACATCCGCAAAATCTACGGCGGCAATTTTCTGCGTGTGATGAAAGCGGTGGAAAAAATTGCGTCTGCGAAATAGCCTTTTACTCGCGACGCTTCTGCTGGCGAGCTGTTCCCCGAAGCCCGCGGAAACCAGCGTCTTCATCGACCCACAATTCGCCTCGCTGGTTCCCGCCGGCACCACGCTCCTGGTAGGCCTGCGCGTCGAAAACCTGGTGAAGACTCCGATCTATCAAAAATATTTGAGCGGCGGCAAGATCTCCATCGTCGATAGAATCGCTCGCGGCACCGCCATCAACCCCGAAAAAAGCCTGTGGAACCTGCTGTTCGTCTCCACCGGCAAGCAGAGCTTCATACTCGGCCGCGGCAAATTCGCCGACGAACTCATGGCTCCGGATTTCTCGAAAAAAGGCGTGCGCCGCTTTGGCTACCAGGGGTTCACTTTGTTCGGCGATGATCAACAGGCCATGCTCATGGTGAACTCCAGCACCATCGCCATCGCCGATACGCCCACTTTGCGCTGGCTGGTCGATCAACGCAGTTCGCTCACCGGCCTCCCCGAGCGCCTCACCGCGCTCACCAAACAAATCCCCCGGCAAACCCAATTCTGGGGAGCGTATCTAGGCGGCGCAATCGACCTCCCGCTCACCGGCAATCTGCAAAACGTAAACAAGTTCCTCGGCCTGGTTGCGACTGGCACCTTCTATTTCGACTTCGCGGATGGCCTGAAAGGCACACTCACCGGAGTCGCCGCCAATGCGCAAGACGCACAGCAGGTTCACGACGGTCTCCAAGGATTCCTGGGCCTAGGCCGCATGATGGCGCCGAAAACTCAACCTCAGCTAGCGCGTGTCTTCGACGGAATTCAAGTGGTGCAGGAAGGCCAGCGCGTAAGCGTAAAAATCACCGAGCCCGAAGATCTGGCAGGGACGCTGATCGATACGCTGCTAAAACAGTAGTTACTTTTTGCCGGTAGGAATCGCATCGCCGAGGTTCATCGAGCCGCCGCCTTCGCTAACGTAGTTGCGATTCCAAGCGGGCATCGCCACCACCACGTCGCCTGTGACGATGGCCTGGCAGCCCAGCCGCGATTCGAGCGTGAGATCGCCCGCCGTCTCCACGCGATCGAGTTCGTCCTCTTCCATCGGCGAAAGATTGACCTCGGCCCCGGTCTTCATGTGGACATGGCAGGTAGTGCAAGCGCAGCTCCCGCCACAAGCGTGCTCCAGTTGAATGCCAAAGTTCAAGGCCACATCGAGAATCGATTCCGGTTTGCCGTGTTCGTGGTAAGGAAGTTTTCCGGACTCGAATTCCACCGTGCGGCCGATATCTAAAAACGTAACTTTAGGCACAACTCCATTGTAGCTTGCAGGTACTGGCATACTGGTTCTTTCCATGTTTCATTTATTAGAAAAACGCATCGCGGAAGCCTTTGCCGCGCGCATCGAAGCGCTCTACGGCGTAGCCGGCCCCGCGCAGACCGAGCAGCCCAAGCAGCCGTCTTTCGGCGAGATTGCCGTCCCCGCCGCGTTCCAGCTAGCGCGCCCACTGAAGAAACCCCCCAAGGCGATTGCCGCCGAATTATCGGCCGCCGTCGGGTCGATCGAAGGCGTCTCCGCCATCGAAATCGCCGGCAATGGCTATCTAAACTTGCGCCTGGATCGCGGCTACTACGCCGACGGTTTGCTCGGCGGCGCCGGAAAATCCGCCGTCCCCACCGAAGGCAAGATCATCGTCGAACACACCAACATCAATCCCAACAAGGCCGCCCACATCGGCCACCTGCGCAACGCGATTTTAGGCGACACCTTCGTCCGCATGCTGCGCGCCGCGGGACGCAACGTCGAAGTGCAGAACTACATCGACAACACCGGCGTGCAAGTCGCCGACGTAGTCGTAGCCTTCCGCCACCTGGAAAACAAATCGCTAGCCGATGTAAAACTTCTAATCGCCACCACTCGCTTCGATTACCTATGTTGGGATCTGTATGCGCGCATTTCGTCTTACTACGCAGACCACCCCGAAGCCCTGCAATGGCGCCGCGACATGCTGCATCAAATCGAGCAAGGCGTGAGCGAAGACGCCGAACTCGGCCACCTGGTAGCCGACGCCATCGTCAAAACGCACCTGGCCACCATGTGGCGTCTCAACATTGTCTACGACGTGCTCCCCCGCGAAAGCGAAATCCTGCATCTGCAATTCTGGGCCACGGCTTTCGAACTCTTGAAAGCGCGCAAGGCCATCTACTTCGAGACCGAAGGCAAGAACAACGGTTGCTGGGTGATGCCCGGCTCCGCCTTCCGCGAAGGTTCCGTCGAAGGCGACGACGACAGCAAAGTAATCGTCCGCTCCAACGGCACCGTCACCTACGTCGGCAAGGACATCGCCTATCAACTATGGAAATTCGGCCTGCTCGGCAAGGACTTCCACTATTTCAAATGGCACACTTATCCCAATGGCCACGAAGTGTGGTCGTCGACGGTCAACCCGCAGCCCGCAGGCTCCCCCCACTTCGGCGGCGGCTCGCGCGTCTACAACGTGATCGATTCGCGCCAGTCGTATTTGCAGGACGTGGTCGTAGCCGGCCTCCGCGCCCTGGATTTCCCGAAGCAGGCGGACAACAGCATTCATTTCTCCTACGAAATGGTGGCCCTGTCCCCGCGCACCTGCATTGAGATGGGGATCGAACTTTCCGGCGAAGACAAGCGCAAACCCTACGTCGAAGTCTCCGGCCGCAAGGGTTTGGGCGTCAAAGCCGACGACCTCATCGACAAACTAATCGAGAAAGCCCTCGACGAAGTCACCTCGCGCCAAGCCGAAGAGCCCGAGGAATCACGCATCCGGGCCGCCACCCAAATCGCCATCGGCGCGCTCCGTTATTTCATGCTGAAGTACACCCGCAATTCCGTGATCGCCTTCGATTTCGGCGAAGCCCTCAGCTTCGTCGGCGAGACCGGCCCCTACTTGCAATACGCCACCCTCCGCGCCCGCCGGATCTTGCTAAAGTTAGAAGCCCGCAAGGAAGATCTCCCGGATTTTCGAGCCGTTCTCTCTCGCGACGTCATGTCCCGCCAACTGGCCGACGAAGATTGCTGGCAGCTATTGCTCGCGGCATCCAAAGCCGATTTCGCGGTCGAACGCGCCATCGCCAGCGGCGAGCCCGCCCACGTAGCCCGCTTCGCCTTCGACCTGGCGCAAGCCTTCAGCAGCTTCTATCAGAAATTCCACGTGCTAGACGAGCCCGACCCCGAAAAGAAAACCTTCCTCCTGTGGATGACCGAATATTTCCGCACCCAACTAGAACGCACGCTAGCCGTGCTGGGGATTGAAGTGCCCGAGTACATGTAGCGGAAACGCTATTTTAGAAGAAACTTCGCACAGGAACCGAGAAACCCGGGAGAAGTTTAGTAAGTTCGAGCGTTTCATTCTCCCCCACCACGCGAGCCGGACCCGAAGCCGACTCCCAAACTTCCACGTCGCGCGACGTCGGATAGACCAACCACACAACACGTGTGCCCGCACCAAAATACTGTTTAACCTTGCGCCGCATGGCAGCCGCCTTGTCGGAAGGCGACAAGACTTCAATCGCGAGATCCGGTGCCCCTTGGATGTCTTTAGCCGAATCGATCTTCGATGCCCGCTCGGCTAAAATAAAAGACAGGTCTGGTGCGCGCTTGGTAGT
>JALYIB010000166.1 GCA_030775965.1 Acidobacteriota bacterium
AGCAAGGGCAGCGTGAGTTCCAGCGAGACTTCCGCCGGAGTGGCGAGAAACACCACCGCGAGGCCTTCGGTGTGCACGGTTTGCGCGGAAAACGGCAAGCGGCGCGGCGCGGGATGCCTCAAGGGGCGCGCCTGGTCCTCCGCATCGCGGTGCTCTAAGAGAACTGGCACCACTTGAGGGTGCTTTTGAAGGATGCCGGCCAGCTCCGCGCCGCTGTATCCACGGAAGCCCACAATGCCCACAGGAATTGCCATGACTAATTATTCATCCCAATGAATAATTATAACATTGCTATACTCTAAGAGACCGCTCCCGCGCGCGGCTGACTCTGTAGATCCAAAGCATGCTATCCGTCAACAACATTTCCATGCGCTATGGCGCCCGCATCCTGTTCGAGGACGTCAGCACCACGTTCCTGTCTGGCCGCCGCTATGCCATCACTGGACCCAACGGCGCCGGCAAGTCGACTTTCATGAAGATCCTCACCGGCGAAATCGATCCCACCAAGGGCTCCATCACCCGGCCCAAGAAGATGGGTGTGTTGAGCCAGGATCAATTCGCCTTCGACGCGTTCCGCGTAATCGATGCCGTCATCATGGGGAACAAGTTTTTATGGGCGGCGCTGCAGGAGCGCGAGGCTCTCTACGAAAAAGATCCCGAGACCTTAACAGACGAAGATGGCATGCGGCTGGGTGAGCTCGAAGGCATCGTCGGCGATGAGGGCGGCTACACCGCCGAGACCGACGCGGCGGTTTTGCTGGACGGTCTGGACATCCCTGAATCCCTGCATGAGCGCAAGATGAGCGAGTTGCAAGGCGGCCAGAAAGTGCGCGTATTGTTGGCGCAGGCGCTCTTCGGGACACCGGGCGTGTTGCTGCTCGATGAACCTACCAACAACCTGGATCTCGATTCAGTCCACTGGCTGCAGGATTACTTGATGCGCTATGACGGCTGCCTGATTGTCATCTCGCATGACCGCCATTTTCTGAACGAAGTCT
Source organism: Acidobacteriota bacterium (assembly GCA_030775965.1). Lineage (GTDB taxonomy): Bacteria > Acidobacteriota > Terriglobia > Bryobacterales > Bryobacteraceae > Palsa-187. Next base: position 999 of record JALYIB010000166.1, read on the forward strand.
GCACGCATATCGCCGATATCGACTACGAGACCATCATCACCTATACCGGCGGCTACGACGACATGGTGTTGCAGAAGACCCAGATCCGTTCGCGCATCGAGTCGCAAAACGCCCAGCGCGAGAAAAAAATCGAGCAATTGAACGAATTCATCCAACGTTTTGCGGCTGGGACGCGGTCGTCGCAAGTCACCTCTCGCCGCAAGGAAGTGGAGCGCTTGCAGACTTCCGATCTCGCCCGCTCCAACATTTCGCGCCCCTTCATCCGGTTTGAGATGAAGCGCCCGTCGGGACGCCATCCGCTGGAAATCAAGGGTCTGTCGAAAGCTTACGACGATACCAAAGTGATCACAAATTTCACCGCGAGTATTAGCCGTGGTGAAAAGATCGCCCTGATGGGACGCAACGGAGCGGGGAAAACTACCATGCTTCGCTCCATCGTCGAACCGGGCTTCGCGGACTCGGGCACGGCCGAATGGGGCCATGAAGTATCGGTAGGCTACTTCGCGCAGGACCATCGCGAGTCCATCCCTAAGGGTTTCACGCTACTCGAATTCCTGCACAGCTTCGATGAACAAGCGGCTCAGGAAGAGTTGCGCGGATTGCTCGGACAAATGCTGTTCTCTGGCGACGACGCGCTGAAAAAGACCGATGCGCTCTCCGGCGGAGAGGCAGCGCGCATCATCTTCTGCAAGCTGATGCTGGAAAAACCCAACTTCCTGGTGCTGGACGAACCTACCAATCACCTGGATCTGGAATCGATCAACGCGCTCAATATCGCGCTACAGAAGTACGATGGCACCGTATTGCTGGTTACCCACGATCACGACGTGATCGATGAGGTCGCCACCCGCATCTGGCACTTCGATCATGGCAAGATCGAAGATTTCAAGGGACCTTACGAAGAGTACATGACTCAGTTGAAGCAGGCTGTCACTCGCTAGTTTTGTCCAACTTCAGCAGCTTCCGGAATTTTTCCACTTCCTTGGGTGTGAGTGAACGGTAGCGTGCGGGCGCGACGTCCAACTCCAGGAATCCGATCTTCACGCGGCGCAGCTTTTCCACGAGTTTGCCGAAGTGCTTGAACATGATGCGGATCTGGTTCTGCCGCCCTTCGGTGATCTTCACTTCATACCAGGGGTTGGAGCCCTGCTTGATACGCTTCAACTCTGAGGGCGCAGTCTTCCGGCCGTGCATCGGAACGCCTTCGCGGAACTGCTTTTCCTGCGCCTCGGTCAGTGCGCCGTTCACTTTCACCACGTAAGTCTTGGTGACGTGATTCGCGGGAGCCGTGAGGCGGTGGGCAAACTCCCCATCGTTGGTCAGCAGCAGCAGCCCTTCGCTGTGATAATCCAAACGCCCCACCGGGAACACGCGCTCGCGAATGCCGCGCATCAAATGCATCACGGTCTGGCGTCCTTCGGGATCGGACACCGTGGTCATGCATTCCTTGGGTTTATTGAGGGCGATATAGGTCAGGTGCTTGGGCGCCCGCAGCAGGCGGCCGTCGACCTTGATGTGGTCGTTGTCGATGTCGGCCTTCGATCCGAGTTCGGTAATGATTTTCCCGTTTACCGTCACGCGGCCTTCGACGATCAGTTCTTCTGCTTTGCGGCGGCTAGTCACGCCCGCTTGCGAGAGGATTTTCTGTAGACGTTCAGGCATTTTCCGCCGGCGGTGCTTCCGGGGTCTCTACGGGCTCGGGTTCACTCACCGATAGCCGTCCCAACTCTTCGAACTCTTTCAGCGAGGGCAACTCCGTCAAGTCCTTCAATCCGAACTGCACCAGAAACTCCTTGGTGGTTTTGTAAAGGATCGGCTTGCCCACCACGTTCTTACGCCCAGCCTCAGCGATCAGCTTGCGGTCCAGCAGCGTCTGCAGTACGCTGGCGCCCTGCACGCCGCGGATGTCCATGATCTCCGGCGTCGTAACCGGCTGCTTATAAGCGATTACCGCCAGCGTCTCGAGCGCCGCCAACGAAAGCTTCAACGGCGGCGTCAGCTTTTTCACGAACGCGCGTACCGCCTCGTGGTGCTCGGCCTTGGTAGCCATTTTGTAGCCGCCCGCCACCTCTCGAATGCTCAGTCCATGCCCGGGCGCCGCGAATTCCGCCACCAGTTCATCCAGTAAGCGCTTGACCACATCGATTGGCCGTTCGAGCGCGGCCGCCATCTGCTGCGCCGACAGCGGTTCGTCCGTGATGTAGACGATAGCCTCCAGGATCGCCTTCAACGGGGCATCCGAGTTCTCTACCGGCCGGTCCTCCGTCAATTGTGAAGCGTCGATTTCGTCCATAAATTCGTTCTACAAATATCCTTCTTCAATCGCGGCCATGTTGGTCTCCGACGGAAATACCGCCTCGAATCCCTTCAGCCGTTTCAGCCCGATCTCACCGAAGGCATCGGCCTGCGTCAGTCCAACAGCCTGCAGCTTCACCAATTCCAGCAGCGCTAGAAACAGGCAGATCATCGCCCGACGGCTGCGCTGCTTTTCGAACAAATCGCGCGCCGATACCACCTTGTGGCCGCTGTCATTCTCGAAAATCGCGCGCACGTAGCGAATCATATCCGGCACCGACACGTCTTCGTTGGCGATTTCATACACCGGACGGTTCTTGGCGCGCTCCAGCACGCCCTGAAAGGTCTTCACTAAATCGTGCAGTGTTACCGCTAGCCCGGGAGCGCCGTCGTCTTCTGCACGGAACTGCTCGATTTGCGGATTGGACCACACCGCTTCTTCCACGACACGCTTCTGGTGCAGCATTTCCGCGGCGCTCTTGAAGCGTTCATGCTCCAGCAGGCGGTCGACCAGTTCTTTCCGAGGATCTTCTTCGGGCGAAAGTTCCTGCAGCGCCGGATCGCGCGGCAGCAGCATTTTCGATTTGATCTGGATAAGAGTCGCCGCCATGTAGATGAACTCGGCGCTCAGCTCCACGTCCGTCTCCAGCGCCTTCTGCATGTACTCCAGATACTGCGAAGTAATCTGGGCGATGGGGATGTCGTAAATATTGATTTCCTGCTTACGGATCAAATCCAGCAGCAGGTCCAGCGGCCCGTCGTAATGCTCCAGATGAAAATTCAGCGGTGACGACACTGCAAACTAGGATAGCAAGGGCCGCCAAACGGGGAGTCCGGCGCTAAACATTGCTGATTCTATAAAGCGTGTGATGCCGTGCGGTTGGCAATCACTTCCGCCCCTACGGCCGCTGGCACGAAAAGTCCAAAAGCCCTGTCGAACCGCATATTGCCTCCCGAATGGAGTGTGGCGGGCGCGTCATCAAGGCTGGGAGCCCAATTTTTTCCTGCCGGGTTCGGGCGGCTTCGAACCCAGGAAAATCAAGGTCACATCGACGGTCTTCGCGTCCTCATTGACCTTGGTCTGTGAACTGGTCTCACCCAGGTTGTCAAAAATCCCCTGGTCTTTCACTTGCTTCAGAAACGTGTCGGGATAGTCCGCGTCGAAGGGCTTGCCCTTTCGCTCGCCCCACATCTTGCGGATCGCCGGTTCGCTGAGCACATCCAATCCGCGGATCTCTAGCTTGCCGTAGTTGAACAGCGCACCCGCATCGACGTTGACCGCCAGATCGACGGTGTGCTCCTTGTCGTCGTAGTCGCGATCGGCGCGCGCGGTGGCATGTAAATACCCGGTTCCTCTATAACGTTTCACGATGCGATCGAGCCCGGTATGGATCTCGTCGAAGTTCACGATCTCGTCCTTGCGCCACTTGACCAAGTCATCGAGTTCCTTGGCCTGCCGCGCGGCTCCGCCCATGAAGCGCACCGCGCCCAGCTTGTACGCCGGGCTTTCCTCGACGGTCACCGTCACCGAGACGCCGATGACCTCAGCTTGCTTTGAAGGCTCCGCTACGATCTTGGGAAAAGCCACGCGCACCTTGCCGTGCGCTTCATACATGGGGCGGATACTGGCGTCTAACAGACGCCGCACCGCAGGCTCGGTGAATTCGGTGCCGACCGCGACGTCCGCGAATTTATTGAGCAATTGCGTGGCGGGAACGGATTCGTTGCCCGTGACATGAACCTCGGATATGCGCGGCCGGTCCCCTGCCGGACGGAACAGAACCGTGGGCTCACCGGGTAAGTCATAGTTCAGCTTACCCGCCACGGCGACGTTGCCGTCCAGCGCCTTGGTGAGCGCTCGCTCGTAGCGGTCCAGAACCTCGCGCGTAGCGGGAATCATGTCGCCCATCAGAATCTCCTGCTTCGCCAGCGCCGCGCGCAGAGCCGTGTCGGGAGCCGGGAGATCTTCAAAGCGATACCGGTACAGCAGTGCAACCTCCGCCAATTCGAACGTTGCCTCATACCCGGCCCTCGCGGCATCGGGCTTGAACTCATAGCCGACGCTTTCAAACGCCCCGGTGTTGAGCAGCCGCGCCCGCGCGGCGTCGAAGTTATTTTTATTGACCGATTGGCCGAGCTTGAGCCCCGACGCTCCGATGATCTGCGCCGGAGTATAGTGCTTATTTCCCTTGACGGTCAGATTGGTAAGTGGATAGGGGAGGGAGGGGGACTGCGCCAGCGCCAGCAGCGGGAAAAAAACCAGGCCGGGGAGCCAAGCACGCATATGTACATTCTACGCGGCTTCCCTAGCCCAGGTTTCCTATTCCAGTTCGAGCGTAACGTACATGAGGCTGCCGTCACGCTCCACCTGAATCGCCACCGGGTCGCCGGACTTGAGCGCAGCGAGCGTTGCCGTCACCGCACGAATGGTAACCGCGGGCACTTGATTCACCCGGTAAATGACATCGCCCACCCGCAGGCTCTCACCCGAATAAGGCGCAGCGGAACTTTCCGCCGCGATAACGAGCCCATAGGTATGCCGCAGCCCAGGCAACATAGCTTGGACCTTCTCGTCCACTTCGATCACCAGAACACCCAGTTGCGGGATGATGTTTTTCTCCGGGTCCACCATGTCGGCGAAGCGCTGCGGGTCGTCGTTCCGCTCGATCACCTTCATGGTCAAGGAGAGATTCTGATCCCCGCGCCTGACGCTGAGCGTCACTGGGCTATCCAGCGCCTGGCTGTAGGTAAAACTTTGCAAATCCCGGGCGTTCTTGATTTCATTGCCGTTGACCGCGACGATGATGTCGTCTATCTTCATCCCCGCATGGTCCGCCGGACCTCCCGGCAGAACATCGGCCGTGATCGCGCCCGAATCCTGCGGCAGCTTTAGCGCCTTGGCCATCTCCGGAGTAATGGGCTGAGCCACGATGCCCAGCTGCCCCCGATGCACGTGCCCGTCCTTACAAATCTGGTTGAACACACTGCGCACTACCTCGCTCGGAATCGCGAATCCCAGCCCTTCGCTGCCGCCGGATTGCGTGATGATGAACGTGTTGATGCCGATCACATGCCCTTCCGTATCCACCAGCGGGCCGCCGCTGTTTCCGGGATTGATGGGCGCATCGGTTTGCAGATAGGTAAGGGAATCGTCCTCGCGTACCTGCCGCGAAGTGGAACTGATCACGCCCCAACTCACCGAGCCAGCCAATCCGAACGGACTTCCAAAAGCCAACACCACTTGTCCCACGCGGACATCCTTCATGTCACCGAAACTTAACAGCGGCAATCCGCTGCGGTCAATCTTGATCACGGCCAGATCGGTCTGACGATCCGCCCCCACTAACTTCGCCGGCACCACCACTTCCTTGGTATTGGCGGGCCCCACCGCTAGCCTGACTTGGATCTTGCGCGCTCCCTGGATCACATGATTATTGGTGACGATGTAACCGTCCGTCGAAAGAATGACTCCGGAACCGGTGCTGCGCTGTCGCGTCAGCAGGCTGGCCGACCCCCGCTGGCTCTCATCGCCCCGGCCGTAACCGGTGGTAACGATTTGCACAACGGCGGGATCGACCCTTGCCGCCAGCGCTTCGAGCGATTGGCTGAAAGCCGTGAGGGGGATCGCCGATTGTCCCACCAGAGTTTGCGATGCCAGCACAGCCGCCAGCGAGGAGAGTACATACAGGCGCATATACCTAAGGACGCGCTTTCTCGCCTGTAGAGTTTCACATTCCTACCCGGAATTCGCAATCCGTCCTGCTACACTAAAAGAAAAACCATGACATATGATGTAATCGTCCTCGGGAGCGGACCCGGGGGATACTCAGCGGCTATTCGTGCGGGACAGTACGGCCTGAAGGTCGCCGTTGTCGAAAAAGACGCCAAACTTGGGGGCTGCTGCCTCCACGTCGGCTGTATTCCCACCAAATCCTTCCTGCATACGGCAGACGTTTGGGAGCATTTCCAGAACTCCGTCGAAGAGGGCATACATTGCGAAAATCCACGCCTGGACTTTCCGCTGGTCCTCGACCGCAAGAACAAAATTGTCGCCAAGCACGCCAAGGGCGTCGACTTTTTGATGAAGAAGAATAAGGTCGACGTCATCAAGGGTTTCGGCCGTCTCGCGGGCGCGGGGAAACTCGAAGTAACCTCCGACGCGGGCAAGCAAATCGTCGAATTCAAGAACATTATCCTGGCGACGGGCTCGGAGGCGCGCATGATCCCTGGGCTCCAGCCGGACGTCAAGCGCATCCTCACCAACATAGAAATTCTGAACCTGAATTACGTGCCGAAGTCGCTGGCGATCTTGGGTGCAGGGGCCGTGGGCGTCGAGTTCGCGTCGTGTTTCCACCGCTTCGGGTCGAAAGTCAGCATCTTCGAAATGCTGCCCCGCATTGTACCTGTCGAAGACGAAGACGTTTCTAAGGATCTCGAGCGTTATTTCAAGAAGAGCGGCATTCGCGTCGAGACCGGCGCCAAGGTCAGCAACGTGCAGACCACCGATAACGGCGTGCGCTTCACCGCAACTCTAGCCAACGGTAAAGATGAAACGGTCGAAGCCGAAGCTCTGCTGGTGGCCATCGGCCGCAAACCCAATACCGAAAACATCGGCCTGGAAGGTACCCGCGTCCAACTAGACCGAGGCTTCATCAAGGTGGACCCATTCCAACGGACGGGCGAACCCGGCGTCTACGCGATCGGCGATATCGTCGCCGGCACGCCGCAATTAGCGCATGTCGCCACCGCAGAAGGCATGGTCGCCATCGCGCATATGGCCGGCAAGCCAGTGACTCCCGTCAACAAGAACCGCATTCCAGGGGCGACATATACGGAGCCCGGTATCGGCAGCGTCGGCTTAACCGAAGCGCAGGCGCGCGCGGCGGGCCACGACCTCAGAGTCGGCAAATTTCCCTTCGCGGCTAACAGTAAGGCCAGCATTCTGGGCCAGCACGACGGCTTCGTGAAGGTCGTCGCCGACGCTAAGTACGGCGAGATCCTGGGCGTCCATATCATCGGACCCGAAGCTTTTGAATTGATTAGCGAAGGCGTTTTGGCCATGGAAGCGGAAGCCACCGTGGAAACGCTGCTGCACACCATTCACGCGCATCCCACCATCTACGAAGCCGTGGGCGAGGCATTCAACGCAGTGTACGGGCAAGCCATCAATGCCTGAAGTAGTTTCAGCCGCCGCTGTCTGCGGGATGCGAGATCTCGGCAGCATGCGCTACGCCGACGCTTTTGCGCTGCAGCAGCAACTCGTCGAGCGCCGCAAGCGCGGTGAAATTGCCGATCGACTGCTCATCGTAGAACATCCCCACGTCGTCACCATGGGCCGCAACGGCCACGATGAAAATCTGCTCGCTCGGCCCGAGTTACTCGAACGCGCGGGCGTCGAGTTTCATCGCACAGACCGCGGCGGCGACGTCACCTATCATGGGCCCGGCCAGATCGTCGGCTATCCGATCCTCGATTTGCGAGAATGGAAGCGCGACGTACTGGCGTACGTGCGCGCGCTCGAGCAGGTGTTAATCGACGCTCTGGCCGAGTTTGGAATCGCGGCGGGGCGCGAAGCGGGAGCCACGGGCGTGTGGACCGGGCAGGGTAAAATCGCAGCGATCGGCGTGCACATTAGCCGTTGGGTCACGTCCCACGGTTTTGCGTTGAACCATGATACGGATTTGAGTTATTTCGGGTACATCGTGCCGTGCGGCTTAACAAAACCGGTGACCTCGATGCAGGCACTCGGGCGCCAGGCTGATCGCGACCAGGTTGTCGCCGCCCTCGCCCGTAGCTTTGCCCGAGTGTTCGACCGCGAAATGGAGAGTTTATGATTGACGTCATCATGCCCCAAATGGGTGAAAGCATTGTCGAAGGAACTCTGACGAAATGGCTGAAAAAACCGGGCGAGAGCGTGGAGCGCGACGAGCCGCTATTCGAGATCTCTACCGATAAAGTCGACACGGAGATCCCGTCGCCTGTCGCTGGCACGCTGGGCGAGATCCTAGTG
>JALYIB010000167.1 GCA_030775965.1 Acidobacteriota bacterium
GCCCTGGGCGTGCTGGGAATCCTCTTGGCTGCCGCCACGGGTTCCGGCCAAAGCGCGGAGGACCTGCGCCTGACGGTCGGCAAGAGCGTGGTCATTGACTATCCCGCCGATATCCGCCAGATTTCGACCAGCAGCCCCGACATCGTCGACGCCTCTCCCGTCACTACGCGCGAGATCCTGCTGCATGGCAAGGGCCTCGGCAACGCCACCCTGGTGGTATGGAGCAAGAGCGGAGAACGCACCTTCTACAACGTGACGGTGGAGTTGAACCTCGATCCGCTGCGCAAAATCCTGAAGGACACTTTCCCCAATGAGCAGATCGTTCCGCAGAGTTCCCGCGAATCGCTGAGTCTCAACGGCATCATCTCGAGCAAAGACGTCGGCGACCGGGCGGTGGCCTTGGCCGGACCTTTTGCCAAGAACGTGGTCAATAACCTGCAACTGGGCAACCCGCCGGTTGAAAAACAGATCCTGCTGCGCGTCAAATTCGCTGAACTGGACCGCACCAAGGCGGAGCAGTACGGGGTCAACTGGATCAGCCAAGCGGGCCAAACCAACTTTTACGCTTCGACCCAGCAATCCGGCATTTCGTCGACCACCACCGGCGGCTCGAGCGCCCAGAATACCGTCTCGGTTGCGTCGGCTTTGAACATTTTCGCCTTCGATCCCAAGTTGAACCTGGGGGCTTTCATTTCAGCGTTGCAATCGGAAAGCATTTTACAGATCCTGGCAGAGCCGAATCTGGTGACCACCAACGGCAAGGAAGCGTACTTCCTGGTGGGGGGCGAGTTTCCGGTGCCGGTGCTGCAGGGCGGCGGCAGCGCCGGAGCAGTCACGGTCCAATTTAAAGAATTCGGCATCCGCTTGCGTTTCACGCCGGTGGTCAGTGGCAACGGCACTATCAAGCTGCATTTGATCCAGGAAGTTTCCACCATCGATACCGCGAATGGCGTGACCTTCAACGGCTTCGTGATTCCCGCCATTGCAACGCGGCGTACGGAATCCGATGTGGAGCTAGGCGACGGCCAGAGTTTTGCGGTGTCGGGACTGCTCGACAATCGCGATACCGAGAGCTTCAGCAAGCTGCCGTTTTTGAGTTCCATACCGGTGCTCGGCAACCTGTTTAAGAGCAAAAATGTAAACAAAACTCGTACCGAGTTGGTGCTGCTGGTGACGCCGCAGGTAACCATGCCGCTCGGTCCCAACGAGCCGCGGCCGGAGATCGCCTTCCCTAAGGACTTCCTGGTGCATTTGAGCCAGGCCGACATCCAGGCTGCCAAGGACAAATCGGGTAAGAAGAACTAGCAGGGCGCCGTGGGCGCCCCGGGGAAGTTGCCGGCATGAGTATACTTGTCCAAAAAGACTCGCAGATTACCGCACTCCTGATTGCGCCCAACCGCGAGCTGGCCCAGCAGTTTGTGGCCACGCTGCCGCAGACCCGCGCGTTTCAGATTCTGGCCGATCTGAAGAGTTATCCGCCGGCGCAGACGCTCGAGATCCGCATACGCCAGTTGAAGCCGCACGCGATCCTTTTGGATCTGGCGACGGATCTGACGGTGGCGACGGACCTCATTCGCTTTATCACCAGCCTCCACCCGCCGGTTCAAGTGGTGGGGCTCGATACCAGCAACGATTCCGAAGCGATTCTGCAATCGCTGCGGGCCGGCGCCACCGAATTTCTGGCGGCGCCCTTTGAGCTCACGTCGCAGCGCGACGCCATCGCGCGCCTGCGGCGTTTGTGCGGCGCGGAAGCTTCGGTTAGTAACGAAGCCGGACATGTAGTCGCTTTTTCGAGCGCCAAGCCGGGCTCCGGCGCCTCCACGCTCGCCACCCAAACCGCCTTCGCGCTGCGCCGCTTGACGGGGCAGCGGATTCTGCTCGCCGACTTCGATCTAACCGGCGGCACCATAGGTTTTTATCTGAAGCTGAGCCACAATTATTCGGTGGTCGATGCGCTGCAGCACGCCGAGCATCTGGACGCAACGCTGTGGAGTTCGCTTGCCGTGAATCACGGGGGCGTGGATATTCTGCCTTCGCCGGCCGCGCCTTACGCCGAGCCGATCGACGGCGGCCGCCTGCGCGTGCTGATCGGCTATGCCCGGCAATTATATGACTGGGTGATTCTCGATCTGCCCACGGTCTTCAGCCAGATCAGCTTGATTGCCCTGGCCGAATGCGAGCGCGCCTACCTGGTGAGTACTTCCGAGCTGCCCAGTCTGCATCTCACGCGCAAGGCCATGTCCATGACCACGCAAGTGGGTCTGCCTAAAGAACGTTTTGAGGTGCTGGTCAACCGGGTGGAGCGGCGCGACGATATTGGCGCGGCCAATCTCGAGAAGTTGTTCAATTGCCCGGTGCACGCCAGCCTGCCCAACGACTATTTTTCGCTGCACCGCGTGGTGACTTTGGGGCAACCGCTCGGCGCGGAAGGCGAGCTGGGCAAAGCCATTGAAAAACTAGCGGCGGGATTATGCGGGGCCTTTGAGGAAGGTAAGAAGCAGGGTGCGGGAGTGCGCGAGCTGAAGCCGGCGTTGTCGCATGCCTGAGGACTTATAAACGTGAAAATGCCAGTGAATAGGAAAAGTTAGACCATCATGTTTCCCACCACCGAGAACGCCACCAAGAACACCCAGCAGGCTTCCTGGGAACAGCGGCTGCTCAAGAACGCCGGCCGCCAGAAGACCAACCTGAAGCCGGAATATCAGGAGTTGAAATTCACGCTCCACCGTAAGCTGGTCGACAAGATCAATCTCGAAGCTCTGGCCACCATCGACAACCAGCGCGTGCGCGCCGAAGTGCGCCAGGCCGTGATTCAGTTGATTGACGCCGAGCCCACCTTGCTCAGCTCGCTTGAAAAGCAGCAGATCAGCGACGAGGTTTTGGACGAAGTCTTTGGCTTGGGACCGCTCGAGCCGCTGCTGACCGATCCAACCATCTCCGATATTCTGGTGAACACTTATAAACAGGTCTACGTCGAACGCCGTGGACTGCTCGAGCTCACCAACGTAACCTTTCGCGACGACCAGCACCTGCTGCGCATCATCGATAAGATTGTCAGCCAAGTGGGCCGCCGCATCGACGAATCGACGCCCATGGTCGATGCCCGCTTAGCCGACGGCTCGCGCGTCAATGCCATCATCGCTCCGCTTGCCGTCGACGGCCCGCTGCTGTCGATCCGCCGTTTTTCGACCGACAAACTCATGCCGCCCGACCTGGGCGAGCGCAACGCCATGACGCAAGGCATGATGGAGCTGCTCGAAGCCGCCGTCAAGGCCCGCCTGAACATCATCATCGCCGGTGGAACCGGTTCCGGTAAGACCACGCTGCTCAATGCGCTCTCCTGCTTCATCAACGGCAAGGAGCGCATTGTCACCATTGAAGACGCGGCCGAATTGCAGTTGAAGCAGCCACATGTCGCGCGTCTCGAAACCCGCCCGGCCAACCTCGAAGGCAACGGCGCGGTGCGGCAGCGCGAATTGCTGGTCAACAGCTTGCGTATGCGTCCTGACCGCATTGTCGTCGGCGAAGTTCGTGGCGAAGAAGCGCTCGATATGTTGCAGGCCATGAACACCGGTCACGACGGCTCCTTGACCACGGTCCACGCCAACTCCCCGCGCGACGCGGTGTCGCGTCTCGAAGTCATGGTGTCGCTCGCCAACTCCAACATGCAGTTGGTTTCGATCCGCCAGCAGATTGCGAGCGCCGTGCATCTCTTGGTGCAGGCCTCGCGTATGAGCGACGGCTCGCGCCGCGTGGTCTCCATCACGGAAGTCACCGGCATGGAAGGCGAAGTAGTCACGCTGCAGGATTTATTCGTTTTTGAAAAGCGCGGCATGGATCCCGACGGCAAAGTCGTCGGCCGTTTCGCGGCTACCGGCATTCGACCCAAGTTTTACGAAAAGCTGCTCAGCGCCGGCATCCGTCTGCGCCAGGATCTGTTCGAAGAAGTGATGGAGGTCTGATCGTGGTTTCTTTTATAACAATCATGGTGGCGGTCTGGGCCGTGGCGATGCTGGCCTGGTTCCTGGTCTCCAAGTATTTCAAGTCCTCCGACATTGACCGGGTGAAAGCCCGCCTGCTGGGGACTTCGCGTGTCAAGATGGCCAAGGCCAAGAAGGGCACACCCGCCGAAAAGCAAGTCATTTTGAACCGCACCGACAACAAGAATCAGTTCGCCCAGGCGGTGGTTGAAAAGTATCAACTGGGTCCTAAGCTGGGCACGCTGATGGAACAGGCCGGGTTGAACTGGCCGCCCGCCCGCGTCGTGAATCTGAGTATCATGACCTTCGGCTCGGTCCTCGCCATGGGCTGGCTATTCCTGCCGCTTCCCAAGTTGCTGACGTTGGGGGTGGCGTTGGTGGCGGCCGCGCTTCCTTGGATCTATGTGGTCCGCAAGCGCAAGGCGCGTCTGCATAAGTTCGAGGAGCTGTTTCCCGAAACTCTGGAATTCGTTTCCCGCTCCATGCGCGCCGGCCATGCCTTCTCGGTTTCTCTCGAAATGATTCACCGTGAGTTCCCGGAGCCGATTTCAAGCGAGTTCCGGCGCACCTTCGAGGAACACAACCTGGGCTTGCCCATTGAGGTGGCGCTGCAGAAACTGGCCAAGCGCGTGCCGTCGCTCGACGTGCACTTCTTTGTCTCGGCCGTGCTCCTGCAGAAGCGCACCGGCGGCAACCTGGCGGAAATTCTGGACAAGCTGGCCTACGTGATTCGCGAGCGCTTCAAGCTGCGTGGCAGAATCCGCGCGGTCAGCGCCCACGGAAAAATGACGGCTACCGCGCTCAGCCTGATTCCGGTGGCGGTAGCCGTATTGATGTTCTATACCAATCCCGAGTACGTCAAGTTTTTCTTCACCGACGATGTGGGCCAGATCATGCTTGGCTCGGCCGTGGTCCTGCAGTTGATCGGTTACGGCATTATGCAGAAGATCGTGAAAATCGAAGTTTAAAGTGAAGTTGAATCGAGGTTTAGCGCTATGTCCCTGTTGTTGCCCCTACTGATCTTTTTCGGAATTGCCGTAGCCGGCGCCATGTACGGCATGAAGATCTATGTGCGTCCGAAAGAGGCCATGGATCGCGTGGTCGGCGGCGTTCAGTCGGCCGACGAAATCCCGTCCCACCCCAGCCTGGCTTTTCACGACTTGATCAAGCGCCTGGGCAACATGGTGCCGCAGTCGCCCAAGGACGTGACGGTCATGCAGCGGCGTCTCATTCGCGCCGGTATGCGCAATGAAAGCTCGCTCAAGATTTTGTACGGCGCCAAAGCCGTATGCGGCGTGGTCTTTCCGCTGATCGCCGTGGCGGCCGTGGCGGGCTCCAGTACCGATCCCAGCAATAAGTTCGTGGTGGTTCTGCTGGCCACCGCCATGGGCTTCTTCGGGCCCAACGAATATGTGCGGCGCAAAGCGTCCGGGCGCCAGAAAGAAATCGCCCGCGGATTGCCAAACGCCCTGGACTTGCTGGTGGTTTGCGTCGAGTCCGGCTTGGGCCTCGATCAGGCCATTCTACAGGTGTCCAAAGAACTGGAGCACGCGCATCCCGAGATCAGCGAAGAATTCGGCCTAGTGAACCTGGAACTAAAGGCCGGTAAACGCCGTGTCGAGGCTTTGCGCAACCTGGCCGAGCGCACCGGCGTCGACGACCTTAAGAAATTGGTGGCCGTTCTGATTCAGGCCGACCGCTTCGGCACGGGCGTCGCCCAGAGCTTGCGCGCCCACTCCGATTTCATGCGCGTCCAGGCCCGCCAAGTGGCGGAAGAAAAGGCAGCCAAGCTGGGTGTAAAACTGATTTTCCCGATCTTCTTTTGTATTCTCCCCTCCCTGTTCGTGGTGACGGTGGGGCCGGTGGCCATGAAGATCGTTCGCGAGTTAGTGCCGATGATGCAGAACATATAGGACTTTGGCTAAAGCTTAGTCCTATAAAAGCCGAATTTACTCATATCAGGAAAGGAGAAATACGATGGATTCTTCCACTGTCCGAATCGTCTGTGCCGTGCTAGCGATCCTGTTTCTAGGGATCATTGTGCTGCGCCGCAAAAAGAACGTCGAATAACACGAAAGCTCCTTTTTTGGGAAGGCGCTCGCGCCGCAGCCAGGCGCGCGCCTTCCGCGAAAAAATGCCTTTCAAGATTACAAACAAGATTGCAAAAATGTCCCGCCGCGAAGCGGGCGATTCATCACTCGGAGAGGTAGCGGAAGTCATGGTAGCTGGAGTCTTAAACGCCGCAGTTGGGAGAGCCGCAGTTGCGCCAGCGGCTGCCCGGAGAGGGGGAGCCTTCAATGTCGCGTAAGTTTTCCTTGATCGCGCTCGGGATCATGGCGGGGCTCGCCTGCGTCGCGCAGACCCCCACTTTCGGGATACGCGTTCCCATTGGTGGCGAGGCCACCGACCTGGCGATCGACGAACCGCGCGGCGTGCTGTATATCGCCGACTTCACCGCCAGCCGTATCGAGCGCATGAACCTGGCGACGTTTAAGCTGCTCGCGCCCATTGCGGTTGACCCCAACCCCGGCTCCATGTCGCTGTCCCCCGATCGTCTATGGCTGCTGGTAGCGCATTACGATAACCCGGCCACCGGAACGGCCACCAATAATCACTTGACGTTGATCAATCTGCTGAATAACTCGCAGCAGAAACTGGCGCTGCCCGATCCGCCCCTGGCCGTCATGTTCGGCGCTGACAATCAAGCCCTGGTCGTTACTACCACCCAGTTTCTGCTGTATAACCCGGTATCGAACACGGCGAACTTGCTCGATACCATCGCCAACTTTACCGCCAACACCATCCCCGCCAAGGACGGAAGTTTCCCGCTCGACATCACCACCGCCTCGGTTTCCCGTTCCGGAGATGGCAATACCATTTACGGCGTGGGCGGTTCCGGCCAAGCCATCACCTTCCGCTACGATGTGCCGTCGCAGACCGTCAATCCCGGTGGAATCACTCTGAGCAACGGCAACCTGGGGCCCCGTGTCGTCAGTCTGAATCAGGACGGTTCGAAGGCCATGGTCGGCTGGATCATGCTCGACCGCACGCTTGGTATTACCAATTTCGTTCCCCAAGCCAGCAATCAGTTCAGCGTCGGCACCAGCTTGTTTGACGATTCCCGCGGCTTGATCTACGCGCATATCCCGGCAGTGGCGAAGGACCCTCCGGTGTTGCAGATCCTGGCGGAGGACAATCTCACGGTGCTCGGCCGCTTGCGGCTGCCTGAAAACACCACCGGCAAGAGCGCCTTCAGCTCCGACTCGAGCGTCATGTACTCGGTCTCGGACTCGGGCGTTCTGGTCCTCCCCGTGGGCTTCTTGAATTCCTATCCGCGGGTCGCCGCTTCGGCGCCTAGCGTGCTGCTGCAGGGCAACTTCTGCAATAGCAGCAAAATCTCCCGGACCTTGACCATCAGCAATCCGGGCGGGATTCGCACCACCTTCAGTTTCAAGCCTGCCAACTCCGCGGTTACGGTTTCGCCCGCCAGCGGCGTGACCCCAGCGACGGTCACCGTCACCGTCGACCCCACGGCGTTTTCCGGACTCAGTGGCACCCAGGCCGTCGATCTGGGACTGACCTCGACCCAGGCCGTGAATGTGATCGACCCCGTCAAAGTGCTGTTCAATCATGCCGAGCCTGACCAGCGCGGAACCATTCTCGAAGTTCCCGGCACGCTGGTCGACATCCTGGCGGACCCCGTGCGCGACCGTTATTACGTGCTTCGCCAGGACAACAATACGGTGCTGGTCTATGACGGATCGAACAACGCTTTGCTTACCACCCTGCGCACCGGCAACCAGCCCACCACTTTGGCGATCAGCTTCGATAATCAGCTCCTCTACATCGGACATAACGCCGCGCAAACCATGGCCGTTTATAAGCTGGATGACTTTACTCGCCAGCCC
>JALYIB010000168.1 GCA_030775965.1 Acidobacteriota bacterium
GATATGCACAAGGTTCAGTTAGAAGGCCAGAGCGAAGAACCGCTCTGACTGCTCCAATCTCCTCATCTGGAATCGGAACGGGCTCCTTGCCAAACCCCAATACCGAAATCACCCCGGTGGTCATCAAGACCGGAAGGCGCTTCTTCGCATCAAAACGGCAAAACAGGTACCCCGGAAATAGAGGGTGCTCGCTTTCAACAATAGAGTCAGCTCGTCGACGACGTACGCGGTAGAGTGGCAAATAGGGGTCATAACCCTTGCCGCTGAGCACTATGGCAGCTACATTCTCGTGGTTGGAACGCGTGCGGATACCGTACCAAGGAAATTGCTGAGCAGAATGAGGCGCCATTGGAAGAGCAACGCCAGAAACGTTGAATTCTGTATCCATGAATTTCACCCGCTTATGATTTTTGAATAGGCTGACGGACAAGTATGCGAGCTACCGCCCTTTCGGAGTCGGTAAAGCCCCTTGACTTGTTATTCTAGACACGAGATCGTCACAGGCACGCCTGTAACGCTCAAATTTGATCGATACTTGAAGCGTTTGGGCAGGCTACCGCCCCTTCGAGGCTGGGAGCCACCTTCAACTTGATGAACGTTCGGGATCTCTCGGCGGGGAGTTTCGTAACGTGACGCTAGGCTCGATGACGGGATGATTGATAATGCCATGTTTGACACCAATCGCGCAAGCTATTTCTTCGACAAGCGGCCAATTTCATACTACCTGTAAAATTTCCCTTGGTATGAAATTGTTTCGGATTCTCTTCATCGCGATTTCGTAACAACACTATTAAAACGCTGGAAAAAAGCAGGAATATTGTCAATTACATCCGGCTATCAAACACTAAAGCATTTTTCCTGAGCAACAAAGAGACCACTCAGTAAGCATGGTAGGCGGTGCGGCCGACGTGCGCGCGAATTTGTCCAACTTATACTTCAGGCGCTTTCGCACACGATCCACTCGATGTGGTGTCCAACCGAATGCTCGGGCGGCCGTCACGAGGGGCAGTCCGCTGATGTGGACATGCGCACAGAGAGCCAATTCATCGTGATCGAGCATGGCGGCCGAGTGGGGCGCGCGTGCGCATCTTTTCGTAGTCTGGAAGCTCGGATCCGGATATTTGCCGAAGCGGGAACAGAATTTCCGTCAAGTCCGCGGGCCCGGTCTGGTCCAGCTTCTTGTCAATCTCAGCAGCCGTGGCCATCAACACGCCGAACGCGGCGTATAGTCCCTTCAGCGCCGGACCGAATGCTATCCGCTGCGCGTCGAGTTCGCGGCTCTGGAGTTGACTCTCGATCCCGTTGACCTTCGCCTGCTGGGTGGCCTGCGCCTCGCGCGCAGCATCAAGTTCGGTCTGGGCGTGGTGGAGAGCGTTCTGGAGGCCGGCAAGTATTTTTCGCAACTCCGGGTTCGGACTTTCGCGTTCTTCAAACACAGCGTCGACTTGGTCGCGCTTCAGTTCCGCCTGCGCGGTATCCAGCGCACGATCGGCGGCATCGACGGCAACGCGGCATTTGTGGGTCCGTTCGTCGATACGCGACAGCAATCCGCATTCAGTGGTCAGGGTTTTCTTCAAGGCTTCAATGGTCATGTTGAGCGCCCACTACCCGTGGATAAAAAGCATCTCTTTTTTCGCAAAAGCGTGGATCTCGTTGAGAAAACAACCAAATATCTTTTTTCTTCGAACATGATCTGGACGAATTCCGGGCCCATCTGGGACAGGTAATACAAGCCGCGATCTCGATAGACGGGGATCCGCGAATTCCGGACTGGCTCGAAGCCGATGTGCTGGTTGCCGGCCCGAGTTGCATCTTGGCGATGCGACGTAGGCCTTCTCGACTTCCCGCGGCGCGCAGCCCATGACCTGGTGAACCCGGTATTTCGAAACGCTGTCGCGCCAGATGCGCATGAACACCGCGCGCTCAAACTGGGTGAAGCCCGCCGCGATTGCGAAGCCATCCCAGTCGACCTGGACGGCTGGCTCGGGCTCTGGAATCGCGATTCCCGGCCATCCAGCGAGAGAGCGCGCTTCCTATCGGGACCGAGCCTGATCCGGTCGATCTCGCCGGCACCGCGCACCATACGGTCGATCCCAGCACGACGCGGTTTCATTGGATCGTCTCCGTCGCCTTCGCCGGTATTCGTAACACGTTGCCCTGGCTTTCCCGCAAGCGATCGCGCCGCACGCGCTCGAGAAACGCCTGCCAGCGCTCGTTTTGTTCTGCGGTGAGCTTTGCTTCCCAGTCGGGCCGCTCGCAAAATATGGTCCCCCATGCGCTCGCCGGCCAAGTTGCCAGGCGGTCTCTCAGCTCAGGCTCACGTCGTGCTTCCCGCTCGGCGTAATGCAGCTCCCATGCGTCCCTAATAAGTGCGGGCCGGTCACATTCCGGCACGCCTTCGAGCAGCGGGTTATCTGTTTTCAGTGGACCCAAGCCATCCACGAGGGCGCGGAGCAGCTCGCTGCGCGTCAAGTTGCTGGCGCCGAACTTATCGTTGCGCTTGTGGCCGCGTCGACGAACCCTCGGCATTAGTTCCGCCTCCCCGCGGGCCCGGCGCCCGGCGCGACGACGTCCAAGCCCAACTGGCGCATGCCTCGCATAAACATTCCGTCGTGAAGTTTCACCGAATCGCTCGCCGGATGTTTCTTGCCTTGGACAACCAAGCCTTCGACGCGGAGCAGATCGCGCGCCTTGTCTGCCAAGTCCAGGTTCTCGAGCGCCACGCGGAGCAATTCGACCGAATCCGCCGCGAGCTCAAACTCGCTGTGAATGGTGCGCCACAGCTTTTTGCTTTTATCGCTGAAGTGGGCCGGCGCGGCCGGCGTTCGTGATGTTTTTCTCATTCGTCTCCTCAACTCGGTTCAATATGCTCTCGGAACACGCGCGTGAAAATTTCGCCCCCAAGCGGTACGCGGGGTTTTTGCAGTAGCTATAGACACCCCCCTACCCCCTATGCCCTCAGCGTTGCCGCCGGGCGCGCGCTCAGCGCTGCCAGAGCACGCCTGGTGGTCCACTTCGTCGCCGGTCTTGAGTGAAGGACGCGGCGCGCAGCGGCTTGGGTCGCTGCTAACCTGCATCCACAATTCCGATCGCTCGCCGATCGGCCGGGTGTGGCCGAAGATCGCAGAGATCAGCATTCCTTTGCGCGGCGTCATCCTTTTCGCGCCATCCTTCCCGGCCCGCAATGCTGATCCATCTTTCCGTAGTCCATCCGATGCGCTGCGAACACATGATGTCGTTCTGGCAGCGCGCCGGCGATAACATGGGCAACAGAGCGGGCACGTTAGCCGGAGCGGTTCATCGGCGGGCAGGTGAAGCTCGCTCGACCACGCACCGCACTGAGAGCAGCGCCCGCAGGCCTTGCCCGGAAGCGGCGTGCATCGCCGGGCGTACCTCATCTCGCCCCCCCGGAAGCGCCCTGCTCTAGCTGGCCGCGGCGCCGCGAGCGTGCGGGCGTGCGGCTTCTTAAAAGAAGCCGCACACTCGCACGCTGCACATCGTGCGGAGTGTGCGGGTATACGTCCGCACACTCGCACACTCAACAGATTCATAGAGATGTGAACAGGCTTGGATTTTGTCGTGCGAGTGTGCGGATCTAATTCCGCACGCTCGAGCTTCCGCACGCTCGTTTGCGGGGTCATTTTTCGCCCTCGACAAGGTAGTAGCGATACTGATTCCTAGGCGCCGGTTCGCGTCGGATTCCGCCTTCCATGACGCCGGCATTGAGCCAGTCTCGGCCTCGGTCGCGGCCCAATTTTTGTTTGACCACCTCGGCGTCGAACTTCCGCGCATCGATGCCGGGATTTTGCCGCAACAAGCTGGCCAGTTGATCAGCCTGCGCTCGCGCCGGCGCGAATGGAGTTTCGTCGCGGACGCAGCGACCGCCGGCATAGTGATACAGCAGTGAGCCATCGACACCATAGCGCGACTTGTAGCAGCGCAGTGTCAGGCGGTCAAGCTTCGTTCCATCCAGCGAAAAGTTGCTCAGATGGAACGCTTGATCGACGCTCGCTTTTAGGTCACTCGACCCGCGATAGTCCTTCGAGGATTCCCCTTTCCCATCGTGATGGGACACGATGACGCCCGCGCCCAGATTGGCCAGGCGACGGCCGCGGTGCATCGTAGCCCGCACGTCTACCGCACTGTTCTCGTCGCCGCCATCAAGGAACCGTAGGAATGGATCCATGAGGACAATCGGCGGCCGTTCGCATCGTTTGACCCAGGCAATGACTTCCGGCGAATCCGGCAACGGCGCTTCAGATAAATTCCAGCCGCCCCACACTCGAAGCAGCGGGCCATCGACAAGCCCGATTCGCCGCATGCGATCGAGGACGCGCTCACGCGGGTTACAATCGCGATCCAATACCAGCGCAGGTCGGCCCGCGGCGATCGCATCCCGCATCCACGCGAATACTAGGGTTGTCTTACCGTGGCTCGAGTCGCCTGTCAACAGGGTGATGCTGCCTTCGGCAAGCGCCTCCGGAACAATGTAGTCGAGCGCCGGCCCTAATTCTCCCACCGGAGGCAGGTCCTCAATTTTGCCCGAAGACTCCGTTCCGCGGGATTCTAAGAACTCCTCAGCCGCGGCCTGCGCAGCTTCGATGTCGCCCGATTCGAGATTTTGATTAATAAGCAGACCCAGGCGCGCGGCGCGCCGCTGGGCAGCGAGCGTTCGGACCCGTCTGACCAGTCCTGGAACCAGTTTCAGCGGCACAGCTTGCGCACTGAGCTCCACCAAGCCGACTACGCCGCCCACCGCCTCAGGGAGCCCAAGGCTTCGTGGACGTTCAAAATAGTTGGAGCGATCTCGAGCGCGACTCGCTGTATTACACGGAACAGCCGTTCGTGAGAATTAAGACCGAAGTCGCCGGGACGGAGGGACGCCGCAAGATCATAAGCTTCGGGGTCCCCCATTACTGTGCCGAGCAACAGGCGCTCGACCTCCTGGTCGAACAGGCTTTCGAAAGCGTGTGGCGGGCGCACAATTATGGGGCGGGCCGTCATCGTTCACCTACCCGTCGACGTTGGCTTGAACATGATGGGCAACACGTCGCGCAAAGCACCGTCAGCATGGCGTCGATGTGCAACTCGCCGACGGCCTCGCCGCACGAAGCGCATGTGCCAACGATGCGGAACCGGCGACAATGCCCGGCCAGCGGCGCCCGCAGTGGCCGCGTAGCGGCGATTGGAAGTTTGCCCGATGAGACGATCTTGGCCGCGGCCTTGTGTGAGGTTTCCGGATCCGATAGCGCTGCCAATGGTGCCGGGCGCGGACGGCCAGGCCGAACCGCCCCGCCGAAGAAATTCTGCTGATGGTTTTGGGTTTCCATATTCGCGTACGTCCTCACGACGTTCGCTTCAAAATCTGAACTTTCAGGCGGCTTGGCCGCCATCGCGGGCAAGTTCCTGGACGGCTTCCGCGGGAATTCGAATGCTGGTGCCGATTTTCACCGAACGCAGCGTGCCATTCTCGATCAACTTGTAGGCCTGCGACCGGCTAATGTCGAGAATCTCGGCAGCCATCGAGACTCGATAAAGTAGTTTGTTTGGCTTTTCCATAGGATGAGCTTACGCCCATATAGACATTTAAGACAAGATCATGTAATCTATCTTCAATATGTCAGCCGGTCCGCTCTCTTACCCTCGAGTGCTCGTGCCGGAGACGGCGCGGATCGAGGGCCAGTTTCTCAGGTGGGAACTTCCGCGGTTCCCGAACGGAAACTATGATGATCGGCTATCGTCGACGGTGCGGCCGACCGATCGCTCTGTTCTTGCCTTCTCGCGCCTGAAGAACGAGGAAGCAGTTTGTTCATACGCTACTCGCTACGGAATATTTTGGGCAGTCGAGATTCGCCAAGAGCACCAGCGCGAGAGGGATCTTGTGTTAGAAGCCGATGGAACAGTGTGGCGCTTGGGCGATATACGGTCTCGGGCCTTCGCGGATGTCGGGCAAACACACCTCAGCGGCAAGGAACCCTTGGCGTTGTGGTTTTCGCTCTCAGCCCGACTGCGTGCCATACTGCGGGTCAATGCTGCTCTGAAGGGTCGCAGTCGGAACCCACTCCCGAGTACAGGGACACCTGAGGATTGGACCGCCCTCGGCGCGCCCATTCCAGAGGATCCGCGTGACGCGCAGTTCAACCTTCTACAAGCGGTGAACTGGTGGCTGCGTATTGGTGGCGTCCGCCTGGAACTCGGGATTACAGAGTTCAGTCGTGAACGCACCGGCTGGAAGTTGAATGTGGCCTACGACGGCTTGGCGGGGGGCATCGCCTACAGACTTCTGCTCATGGTCATCGGCGAAAGCAAGCTATACGCGTGCGACGGCTGTGGCTACCCATACGTGAGGGATCAACAAAGGGCACCCCGGCCGGGCCAGGAGAATTTCTGCCCGGATTGCCCCAACGCCGCCCAGAAACGTGCGACGGAACGATACCGAATTGCGCACCGACTTGAGAAGTTGGCTGTTGGCCCGGGCGCTCACGCCAAGGTAGAGGGGAAGAGGAAAAGTGTCAAAAAAACGCGGACAAAATGAAGGAACGATTTTCGAAGAGCGGGCGGGCCGCTGGGTGGCTTCAGTCACCACCGGTTATGTGATCAGAGATGGCAAGCGCCGGCGCGTCCGGAGAAAGTTTGTCGGCTCGACCCGGAACGCGGTCCAGCGCCGACTCACGGCCGCGCTACGCGATCAGCACCATGGGCGAAACGTATCGCCGCGGGTTCAAACGCTCGGCGCCTTCCTCGATCTTTGGCTTTCGCAAGTCGCACAGCAAGGCGTTCGCCCGAAAACCTTTCGGACTTACTCGGACATCGTGAAGCTTCACATCGCGCCGACGCTGGGCTCGATACAGGTGGAGCGACTTACTCCGGACGTCGTTCAGGCCTTCCTCAATGACAAGCTGGGGTCCGCGCTCTGCCCGCACTGTAAGGCCAGCATCAACGCCAAGCGGATGCCGGCTCACATCACCGAGATGCACGCCAAAGCGAAGGCCCGCGCGTTTCGGCCGCTCGGCGCCAAGTCGGTGTCGCATATCCGTGCCACCCTCCGCGGAGCTCTGGCGGTTGCCATGACTTGGTA
>JALYIB010000169.1 GCA_030775965.1 Acidobacteriota bacterium
GAAGAGCGCATAGTCCTGCACCCAGGAGGGAATGGCGTTCTGGGAGAGGTCCTTATCCGACCCGGCAGCTTCCGTCTTATCGCGCAGCACCAGGAGATGGCGGACTGGCAACACGTTGCCTTTCGCGATGTATTCCACATCCCGTGGAGTTCCGTCCGGGCCCAACAGTTGGAGAGTGCCTACCTGCTCGCCTTCTTCGAGAAAAGCCTTCCACTGCTCTGATATCATGGGCTTTATCCCGGGCACTGCCAAATCTTCCAAAGTGCTGCCGATGATGATTTCGCGGGGAAGACCCAGGAGCTTGCTGGCGCCGATACTGGCATCCTGGTAATGACGATCGTCGTCGGCAATCAGAATGGGCGTGGAAGGGTGGAATACAATCGCTCGGAACAGGGACTCAAGTTCCTTCGGGCCATTTTCGGCGAGCCAACGGGTGGCTGAACGTTGCGGGGCGGCGGCGTTCATAGGGTATCTTTCCTTTGCCACGTTGATCCAAGAGCGACGGCCTGAGTATGCATCGAGCGGTTCTTCGCCGAACTATAGAGGATCGGTAGCTCAACTATATGCAGATCGGCCGAGAATAGCAAGGAATTCGACGAAATATGGTCATCATGACCGCAAGCGGTCAACTTCCAGAAGTGTGCAATGGAAATGGGACAAGATCGATGCCTGTCGGCGTTGAATCATGAATTGCTGCTTTTGCCTTTGGCAAAAAGATTGCTACCGAAGAAGTTTGAAAACTATGAGAGCTCAAGGAACTTCGGTTGCTCCCGCCAGAATCTCCTCCCTTTTTCCAAGACGTACCCTCTAAATACCCCTCAGAATCCCGCCCGACCCGGTCCCTTGAGCCTGAGAATTCGCGGTCAATATTAGAAGCTAAACGTCAAGACGGGCGTGCACCGTACTCGGGGAGGTGGCCATCAGGCTCGTAACACGCATGCCCAGCATGTTCTTAACTCATCGGCCAGCAGACGGCTCAACCGAAGTTGAGGTTGGCCTGACTTCCGCCTTAGGAAGGGTGCTGCCCCAAGCGAATTCTTAAACAGCGTCATCTCGTTTCGCTGTCCGACGCTACGCAGTTGCGTATGTGGGCGGTTCGCCCCGAAGATACAACCCTTACGCTCGAAGAGATCGCCCATGGTATCTTGGACCAGGGCGAGCTCAGCGTGGACGATATTCCGGTAGCCGGTTGGAGGCGTGTCGGCGCTGAATTCATATTGGCGGACCTTGAACTAGCCTTTACATTCCTGGATGCTGCGCGTACTTCAGGGATAGTACAAACCCGTACGCGCAATCAACAGAATGCGCGCAGTGCGTATGATGCGATTCTGCGGTTTCTACCAGGTTCAATCCCCGCGATGTCCTCCATTGAACGGCAAACCATGGAAGATAAGTTGGGAGAACTGAAAAACCGCCTTCAGCAGCTTGGCGAAAACTTCTAGATTTCAAAGTACCCAACTGCCTGGCTACGCGCGGTCAAGACAATCTCTTGCGCATGACTTGGTCGGCGATCAATTGACCCCATGCCTTCTCAAACACTAGGCGATCTGTAACGGCGGGAAGTTGTCTATCTGGACCCCGCGAACTCCATCGGGAGCCGTAGAAGGAGAGGCCACCTTGCACCCTCGCGAGCGAAGTTCTGCAAGGGCTTCACTGTACTGCTGTTCATATTCTCGTGATGCCTTCATATTGCTATTGCCCTTCACTCTTCGTCAATAGTCCAAACCCACGGCTGCACTTGAATTTCAGCACACGTATGCGAACGATTTGCAGGTGCTCCCAGGCAACAACGCGGGCGAACTCAGCGAGCGAGGCCTACTTCGCCATTGTGGGCGAAGTCCCTCTAGCGGCCTATGCAAGGATGGTGTACAACTGCGATCATGCGCGGAGTGCTATCGCCGCCCACCCGAGGCCAGTAGCCCAGTCGGAGCGACGTTGCACTCGTGACGCAGTATACGATCCTATCTCTCCCATTATTCCGGTTATTATTTCGGACCTTAGCCTCTTTTTACTGGGTACGATAGCGGTTAAAGTCTGTCGAATGTGACACCACTGTGTCGCTAAGCGTGGGCCCCTAAATGCACTACTACGGATCAACACTAGATAGTTTGAGAATGGTATCCGCACAAGCGGGGAAAGCGTGTTTCGATGGAATGTGACATTTGCAGAACGCTGGCGCAACAATTACGATCTTGCGAGATGGAAGTTGAGGATGCGCGCAATGCGGCATCACCTCACGGTAATAGCGTGACCGCCGGGTCTTCGTTGGACGACGCCCTTGAACAGTCCCGTAAAACCAGTGTGCTTTATCAGCACCATCGTGAAAGGTTTCACAAATCGGCTCGTCTCCGCCAACTACTTCGGTCAGGCTCTGGGGAAGTTGTGCCGGGCAGTGTGATACCGAAAGCGGAACAGCCGATGTACGCGGCCCCCCTTTGGCCGGATGATTTATCAGCCGTGAACGATCAAGCCATTCTGAATTTTATGGCCGAAAACCGCGCATGGAATAAAAGGCTGCGAGAAGGAACCGCTGCCCTGGTGAAGACACGGCTGGCGAAAACGATCACCAAAGAGGAATACGCCTCAAAACGTAACCACACCAAGAAGGATGCGGAAGAGTGTTATCGTCGGTCGGTTATGCTGATCAGGGACATGGCCGTACGAGCAGAAGAACAAGGGCGATGGGTCCGCCCCGATCAGTCGGCTGGTATTGAGCTTCCCGGGACCAGAAGCGGGCGCCTGTAGGAAGACTGAAACTGGATTCCCTGTCTTGGCCCTAAGCACCTCATGCTTTTGCCCGAAAACCATCGTGGGGACTGGGAGGTTTCAGTTCGGGAGATAACCTAAGTCGATGAACGGGAGGAGTCTCCGTGCCGTGCTGTCTAAAACCTCGCGCAGCTTGCGCCCCAGATCCAGCAACGCGAAGGGTTTCTGCAGAAAGGGCGCACCTTGATCTTGGATTACCCCCCCGATAACGGCGTCGTTGGTGTATCCAGACATGAAAAGTACCTTCATCTCCGGACGCAGCCGCATTGCCTGTTCAGCCAACTCGCGACCGCTCATTTCCGGCATCAGCAAGTCGGTGAGCAAGAGGTGAATGATCCCTAGGTGGCTTCTACAC
>JALYIB010000170.1 GCA_030775965.1 Acidobacteriota bacterium
CGTCATTACCGCTCCGACTGCCGACCCGGCTTCTGCGGGCCCGGTTGCCAGCGACCCAATCGCGGGCGGAATTGCGGCCGTCGCAACCTCGGGCCCGGCTGCCACCGCCCCAATCGCCGGCACACGAGTTGAAGAAGCGCCGGCATTTTCAACCCTTTGATCAGTGTCAGCGACCTGCCGAAGGATTTTGCAAGTTCCGCTCACGCGAGTGACGTTCGTAACCTTGAGAACCTGTGATAGCCCATCTGGGGTTTTCAAGTCTCGCAATGAAACACCGGTCACACGAATCTTTTCTCCAGGCGACAAGTGACTGCCACGCAGTTCTGCCGTGACTCTTGAAATCTCGTCCGTCACTTCATACCGGTCTCCGCTTTGGGAGACGCAGCCCGTTAACGACGAGGAAGTCGCTTGACCCGGCGGGGGCGGCTGGATGTTCAGCGGATGGCCTGGCACGAGGTTTGCCACATTGACCCCCCCCCCGCTGAAGACGTGAACGTTGCCGGTCAAAGCAGCTACCTGCACGACCTTACCCATCAGAAAGACCTCCGCACTGGCGTGTCCAACCGCGCGGATCTGCAGTGTGTTGGCCGACGCTGAGTAACCCGCAATACGTGCCGAACCCTGGTTGAGGACAAGATGATCGCCGAATACTGTGCCGCGGGAATCAGCGCCAAATATCGCTCGCTCCCCGCCCGATAACCGAATACTCACACTCGTCGGCCCCGCAACCACGGAGCTCCCGTCAAGAACGGTGGCGCTGCCTGTGGATGGGGCATTATTCATCTGGAAGTTTCCATCCGAAATCACCACTCCTATTGCCGCGCCCGGAGTCCCTGCGATGATGGCTGGAAGAACGGTCGCCAGGAAACAGTTTCTGAATATCTGAACTAATTTTGTGATCATAATGTTTTGTATTAGTAGCCTTTTGAGAGTCTTGTATAGCTGCTGCCTACACTATCCGCAGCCTGTGTCAAACTTGGCGAAACGCTAGTAGGCGCCTGCGCTGACAACAACCGCTTTAATCGTCCAAAGGAGAATACGCAGATCCAGCCATGCGGACCATGAGCGCACGTACTGACAATCCAGCGTTACGCGTCTGGAATAGCCAGTATTGTTCCGTCCGGACACTTGCCATAGTCCGGTGACCCCGGGGCGAACGGCGCTATAAATCTTCAACGAGTTCAGATAGAAGCGCACTTCCGAGCGGACGATGGGACGCGGACCGACAACGCTCATGTCACCGATGAGCACATTCCAAAATTGAGGCAGTTCGTCCATACTCGTTCGGCGCAAAAACCTGCCCAACGGAACGACCCGCGGGTCGTTCCGCAACTTTTGATTACTTTCCCATTCCTGCTTCGCTGCGGGATCCCGTTCCAACACCTTGCGCAGCAATTCTTCGGCGTTGGGGAGCATCGTCCGGAATTTCACGATTGAGAATTCCTTTCCATTCCTGCCGAGACGGCGTTGCCGAAACAGGGCCGATCCGCCGCCTGTCATGCCGATACAAGCAGCGCACAGTAAGAGAATCGGAGCCAGCGCGAGAAGCGCGGTCGCGGCAAAAAGAATGTCAAACAGCCGCTTGCCCACGCGGAAAGACGCACTTTGCAACACTGTGAAATCGACCGTCTCGGGCTCCTGAAACTCGGAACGAATATCAAACTGGGCGTAAGCTTTCGATAGGGCTTCGCCCAGATTGGCCAGGCTCTGGGATTCTCCTGCGTCCTGCTCAGCGGGATCTGCTGGAACACTGATTGATGAGCGGTTCTCAGTAATGGTGACTGCTGGAGACGTGTAGCTTGCCAGCCGTACTGTTTCGGCAATGAGATCATCGCTAGGGGTTGAGATTTCGCTTAGTACTACCGTATTGCTAGACAGGACTTGATTCAACTTGTCTTCTCCGATTGTCAATGTGAAGTTTTCTTTGCGGGTGCAATTGGGTGATAAGCGAGGCTCAGTGCGACCTGGAGTGCGATCAGATCGAGCTAGGTACTGACCCGGTGACAATCCGGGCAAGGGATTTCGAGGGTCGATTTTTTGGATTAACGAAATGCATCTGGGCTGACACATATCGTTGTAGGTAACAAGGCCGCACCGAATCGACGTCCACGGTCGTTAGCTTCCCTGATTCAAACGTAGCTTCGCCACTTTTGCCCCAGGGCGCCCCGCGAAGTAACTTCTGACAGAACCAGCAAATACGGCGACGAATGTCTCGCTCTTTAGCAGTTAGATCGTCATTCTAATGAGCTTTATACGCTGGTGATTTCTCTAGTTGTCCGGTCATCTCGTGCTCTAGCCCTCGGATCTCCGCAATCGCCGCCAGCGGAGACAGACGTCCGGAATCCAGCATCACCGTAAGAACTCCACGCATTCTTCAACCCCCGGGCGAAAGAGATCGATTCCCGGCATATCCGGCGTCGGGAGGGTGTTCATCGCTAAATGGCTTCCCGCGAACAACTCCATAGTTGCGACGCTATAATTTTTGAATCGCAATATTTACCGAATCCGTTGGTTACTCTATTAAATTCGGGAACAAACAGTGACGAAGCGCAGGAAAAGATCAAACCTTCGCTAATAGTTCCACCCGGTCAAGATAGTTCGCGAGCTGGGCCAACTGCTTACTTACTAGAATGGGATCCGTTTCTTTCGCAGCGTGCTCTAGCACTGATCCGATTCGCGTGAGGTCCGGGAATCCGTAGGATGCTCCGGTTCCCTTGAGATTGTGCGCCAGGGCGGCTAGACCTTTGAAGTCTGACGCGGCAAGCAGTCCTTCCATCACCGGCAACTCGGTACGGCGAGCGGCGAGGTACCCGGGAACAATATCCTCCAGGTCAAGTGAAATCTCGATCGTTATCGGTTCGAGCGACGCATTCATTGGTTTTTCCACCGGTTTCATCGGTGCTCCGTATTGCTCGATGATGCTGAGGAGCTTATGCTTCGAGATAGGTTTGGAGATGTGATCGGTGCAGCCCGAATCGCGGCTCATCTGGATGTCTTGCCGACGTGCGTTTGCCGTGACCGCGATGATTGGGATAGAATCGGCGCCCCTCTCTCGCTCAAACGCCCGAATGGCCCGCGTTGCGGTTAAGCCGTCCATGACCGGCATTTGCATGTCCATCAGGACCAGGTCGAATTCCGAGGCGGCAAACCGATTCACCGCCGCCTTACCGTCCTCTGCAAATGTCAATACATGCGGACTCCCCTTCAAATAGGCTTGGACCAGTAGGCGATTGTCCGACGAGTCCTCGGCAATAAGGATTCTAACTGCCTTCACAGGTTCTGCGGCCTTGCGATATACACTCTCAGATCGCGTCGCGTAAGGGGCGTCCCGAGGTTTCATCGCGGCGCATACAAGAAGAAGTAGATCG
>JALYIB010000171.1 GCA_030775965.1 Acidobacteriota bacterium
CACAGCTTCAGGCCCGTTTGGCGGTTCCTTCGGACCGCCCGGTTCATCTGGGTCCGCGGAACACGTCTAGAAACGCCGGGAAGCGCCATTCCATGAGCGTTTGAGCCTTCCGGTCCGGCTGTTGTCCTTTCGCTCGGAGGCATATCTCGGGCTACCGATCTCCGCATTCGATTACCTTCGTCCCGCGTGGCGAATTCTATCTGTTTGGCTGCGATTCTCAACGTTGCGATGAGGCGAATAGCCGTTGTTTGGTTAACTCGCCCAAGTTTAATGCCCGGCCGCAACTTTTTATGAGTTTGGCGCCCAAGATTGGCCGCCAAACTCCACCACGGCGGCGGGACTTTTGCGTCGCGAAGTCTGCACCGTCGAGGGGGCTTACCCTCGGTTATATCGCAGCGGCGCGCCCATCCCCAGCAGTGCGAGGCCACCCAGCAAGAAAGCTCCTGTGGAAGGCTCAGGAACCGACGTCGTGGGGAATATCGCAAGATCTTTTACCCCTCCGAGCGTGGTGCTTTGGACCGCGCCTGTCAGAATGTTGCCAGTGCCACTATAGTTGACGTAATAGAGATTGCCGCACGTGGCAATCAGGGCTTGGCCCGATCCGTCCACTGCACCTGTCGTAAATTGAGTCGTGCCGCAACTGCTCTGAAGCGTGACCGGCGTGCCCAAGGTGTTCGTAACTGGGTTAAAAGTATCTATTGAGCCCTGCCCGAATAGCACGATCAGGCCTGTGAATGGGTCGAATACAGCATCTTGAGCGGTCGTGATATTTGCAAAGAGTTGTGTTGTAACGAAGGTGCTCAAATTAATGGTGCCCAAATCGCCGTTCGTTCCCGGCCCCCCGGTCACGTAGTAAACCGGGCCGACAGGTTGCATGCCCCAGACAAGCTGGGAAACGTTCGTATCGGCACCGGTGACGGTGTGCTCCGTGCCGTTCGCGCTGATCAATCCGCCGGTGATCGGAAGTGTAGTAATGATGCCAGCGTTGTTCTCATTGAACAATGTGGTCCCCGCCGGATTCTCCGCAAGTAAAAATGCGCTGGTCCCAGTGGTCCCGAGAGAATCGACCGCCCCCCCGGTTATGGGGAGCTGGAAAATATCGTCACCAAGTTCGCCGGCGACGAACAAACTCGGAGTTCCCGCAATGGTTGGTCCTGCGATTATACCGTCAGCGCCTTGTGGAGAAAAACCGATCGCCGTGGACGGCGCTACGGTATTCGTTGCCGTGTTGTATTTGGCTACGAAGACGTCCGGCGAACCAATGGATGTATAGAAAAAATTGATCGTGCCGGCCTGCATGCTCAAACTACACACGGCAGCCACTAGGCAGATGGAAGCGAACCTAAATCCAGCGCGCATGAGAATCCCCCCTTTTCGTCGTTCAATTCTTAGTGCGGCTAAACAGCACTTCTAGCAGGCTAGGTAAAAACCCCTACTTAGTATAGGGTCTCGAGCTCTAGGACGCAATAGTATTCCTAAGGGGAAACTCCTGGTGCCTATGGTACTAAAGTGCGCCACCGCATGATGGATTTGGCCTTAAGATTCCCGGTTAGCAGTTCCCGGCCCCAGTGGAGTCTAACTGAGTTCCGGGTCAAGCCTGGAAGAACCCTAATTTCCTTATTGATTTAGACCGCAGATCACCCCCCGTTGCCTGAGCAATTTTCCATTCTTCGGGTAGGGTCTATTAACGAGTGCACTCTTGGCTCCGACGAACGAAGATTTAAACATCACGGTCGTCCTTCGCGATAGCAGGCGGAGGCGAACGCCGTTATTGGGCATTGGGACAAACTGTTGCGCTACCGAGAAGAAACTTACAAGCCAAACCGGGTGGCTTTGGTCTTTGGAAGCAAACCAGCGCAGGATTGGCTTCCGCGTTCTTGCACCAAGCCTCCATCGACCTGGCGGGGCCAGCTGCGGAGTAATCATTAAATGCCGAAGGAACGTCAGGTTTGGCATGTTCTCGACGTGGGAAGTATTTGGTTGAAGGAATTCGCCTCCGCGCTAGGAGAAATGGTTCCCACTCAGAACTGGTGTCCACAAATCCGTAACTTCGGCTCGTGCGAGGATTGGGAAGAGACCGATCCCGTCCTCGACCCCCCGTTGACGATGACTCGGTTTCCCCTCCAGCGCGGCTATGCGCGCTTCCCCTTTTCGCTCCTGCTACACCCGGAGAACGCAATCGTCAAACGCCTGCTAGGCCATTCGCGGAACGCCGGGATGGAGACTCTCGTTTGCACCAGTCCTTTTTACGCGCCGATAGCTGAACTCTGGCCCGGGAAAGTCGTTTATTACCTGACAGATCTCACAAAGGCCTACGAAGGGATCAATTCGTCGCAAGTTATCGAGCTGGACGGTAGGATGTGCCAAGTAGCCGAAACTGTGTGTCCGAACTCGACACGGATTGCAGATTATTTGTCTACGGAAGCCCACTGCGATCCCGGAAAGATCAAAGTTGTCCCTAATGCTACGCGCACGCAAAACATTCTGAGCTGGCCGCTTATACGGCCCGCGGAGCTGCCCGCCAACTTGGCGAGCCTACCACGCCCTATCGTGGGTGTGATCGGGAATATGGCGGCTAACCTGGATTGGATCTTGATCAAGGATGCGGTGAATAGGGCCCGAGATGTGAGCTGGGCGTTCATCGGTCCAACAAGCATGCATATCCCCAACCCGGCTCATCGACGCGCGCGGCAAGCAGTAATGCAGCTTCGAGACCGTGTTCTCTTCACCGGACCGCAACCGTATGGTGAGCTCTACCGGTATGCCCGTGCTTTGGACGTTGCTCTGATTCCCTATCTCAAGCAAGAACCGACACGCTCGGGAAGCGCGACGCGGTTCTATGAACATCTGGCGGCGTGCCGCCCAATCCTAGCTACTCGCGGACACGACGAACTACTCACAAAAGAACCTCTCTTGACGTTAGTGGATACAGCCTCGGACATCGCGCAAGAGCTTGGCCGACTCCGGGCCCTTGGCTTCCGCGATGGTCACGAAGAACTGCGCTGGCAGGTAAGCCACAACCAAACCTGGCATTCGCGTGCTCGCGCTGTGCTTGAGGCGGCTGGGCTGGAAGGGTTGCACAACCTGAGCGTGGATACCGCGCTCCCTCGATCCTCCGATGTAGCTTGACGCATCGCCTATTGCAATCAATAACGCTCTTGCCACTAAACATCGATTCTTGTTCGGTACTAAGGGTACCGGTATACGTTGACACGGCCGTCGTCTAACCTTAACTTGTAAATGGAGAAAATGATGCTGAATCAACGACCCGTCGGTGAAGGGTCCGCGAGCGCCACGACGCCTCCTTGGTATGTATTGCGCGTGCATACGCGCCGTGAAAAGTGGATTGCAGAAGGCTTAAGAAATGCGGGCTATGAAGTCTGCCTGCCCTTACAAAGAAATCGCCGGCGCTGGTCCGACCGGAGCGGAATCGTGGAACGTCCGATATTCCCCGGATACGTTTTCTGTAGTTTCGATCGCCGTGATCGGGGGCCCATCGTTCGGATGTCGGGAGTGCTCGAGATCCTAGGAAATGGAGGTAAGGCCGCACCTCTGGCGCCAGAAGAAGTGCAGGCGCTTCGAGTGCTCGAACGAGCGAAGGTGCCAGTCGATCCGTGGCCATACCTGAAAACTGGGGATTGGGTGGT
>JALYIB010000172.1 GCA_030775965.1 Acidobacteriota bacterium
CTGCTGGCGCTCCTAGGCGTTTCCGTCGAGACCGCGGTAATTCTAGTGAGCTACATCAATAAACTTCGTAACGAAGGCTCAAGCATTCGCGAAGCCACGCTACAAGCCTCGCTGCTGCGCCTGCGCCCCATCATGATGACCGCTTTGGTAGCGTGCCTCGGCCTGCTCCCCGCCGCCCTCGCCAGCGGCGTCGGCAGCGACACCCAGAAGCCCTTCGCGATCGTAGTCGTGGCCGGTTTGATCTCGCGCCTGTTGCTAGGCTTCTTCGTCAATCCAGTTTTGTATGAGATTGTGGCGCGCGAGGGCGACGTTCTCCAAGTGTGAGGATCAGAGTTCCAGATTGCCGCGATACAGCATGTCCCGCAGAGTGAACTTGCACTTCACTTCGAGCGGACCCACTTTGGTGACAAACGTAATCTGCTTATCTTGCGGCATAATCGGCAGCACCCGCGAAAAATAGAACAACGTCCCGGCAGGCGAGAGCGGCGTCTTGGGCGCAATTTTCACCCGCTGCAATTCCAAAGGATCGTCCCTCCGCTCCAGTTGCGTATTTTCGACCAGATTGTCCATCTTCGCCTTGCGCTCCGCGGGCTCATCGTCATCCGACGGCACGCCCACGCCCGGAATGTCGCCAATCAACGCAAGGATGTAGTTTTCCTCTGCATCCTTGTTCCTGGCGGCCTTCATAGCCTCCAGCACCGGCAGCGCGGATTCCCAGCGAACGATCGCCTTCCATGTAGCCGAATACCCGGGCGTAGGCGCCGGAGTTCCGGGCGTGGAAGTCCTCCCGCCACTACGTGGGCTGGCTGCAGACGTCCGGGGCGCAGTCGACATTCCCTTGTGAGCCGCGCTATCGAAGATGGCAGCGTCCTTGGCCCACGGCGACTTGTTCAACATCTGCTGAATTTCGCCGTCCGTCCAATCCGCCGCCTTTTTGCCGGTCCAGAAATCCTTGGCCCCAGCCGAGAGAGCGGCCGCTCCCCCCAGCCCTAACCCCATTAAGACGGCGCTTCGCCGAGTCATCATCGTTTCTTTCGACGCTGTTGCTGTTGCCTGGGTTACCCTTGTCATACTCCTAGGCAAGGATACAATGGAAAATTGAAGCTGCTTCTTCCACTTCTGTTAATAAGCGTCACAACGAGCGCGTCCCAAGACCTTCTCGACCGCGCCAAAGAAATCTACCACCACACCGATTACAACGCTTCTCTGCAGTTGCTAGCCGCCGACCCAGCGCCTAGCGCCGCCACCCTCTGTTTGATCGGCAAAAATCACTTCATGCTAGGCGACTGGAAGGTGGCCACGGACTCCTTCGAACAGGCGCTTGCCCTAACGCCTACCAACGCCGAATACGCGCTGTGGCTAGGACGCACCTACGGCCGCCGCGCCGAGACGTCCAGCTGGATGATGGCCGGATTCCATGCCGCGAAGACCCGTCAATACCTGGAAAAAGCCGTGGCTTTAAGCCCGCACTATAATGAAGCCCTCAACGATTTGTTCGACTATTATCTCGAAGCGCCGGGTTTCCTGGGCGGCGGCCTAGACAAAGCCGAAGCGATCGCCCAACGCATCGCCGAACGCAGCCCCGCCGAATCCCATTTCGCCGAAGCCCAAATAGCCGAAAAAAGAAAAGATTACCTCGCCGCCGAACAGCATCTTCGCCACGCCATGGAACAAGCTCCGCGCGAAGTAGGCCGGGTCATCGATCTGGCAACTTATCTCGCCCGTCGCGGCCGCATGGACGAAAGCGATGCAGTCTTCGCCCAAGCCGAAAAGCTCGCCTCCAATGACCCTCGCATCGCCTTCGCCCGCGCTAAGACCGACGTCGAACACAAACGCAGTCTCGGCGAAGCGCGCCGACTCCTGAAGAGATACCTGGAATCCACCATCACCCCCGACGACCCACCGAAGCAGACCGCGGAAAAGCTGCTCCTGCAGGCGCAAGGATCGTGAAAACATATTCGCTGCTAGCCGCCTTCGTGATCCTGCGAGCCTTTGGTAATCTGTCTCTCGCGTTTGGCAGCAAACATTTTTCGGAGTCGCTCGCCCTCAATCCGCTGTCCTACCTGCGCGCGATGCTGAGCCCGTTCGTAGCCACCGGTGTAGCCATGCTGATCCTGGCGATGCTTCTCCGCATGGCCGTCCTAGGCCTTGCCGACCTCAGCTTCGTCCTCCCCCTAACCGCTATCGGCTACGTATTCGCCGCGCTGCTGGGCCGTTTCATGCTGCACGAGCAAGTATCCAACTTGCGTTGGGCAGGAACCGCGCTCATCTTCATCGGCGTCGCAGTTGTAAGTTCCACGCCCCAAAACACCACGAGAGACGGGTCCCAATGACCTGGCTCCTGCTATCTATCGTCATTGCCGCTACGGTCGCCAGCGATCTCCTGCAGAGCCACGAAATGAAGCGCATCGGCGAGGCGAAAGTGAACCTGCTCAATACCAACTTGATTCTATCGATCGCCTGCCTAGCCGTCTCCTTCTTCACCTTCATGGCATTAGTTCAGATCGCCCCGCTAAGTTTCGCCGTTCCCGCCTCAGCCGGAAGCTTCGTCGTCGAAACCATCCTGGCGAAACTGATCTTGAAGGAAAGCATTGGGACCCGCAGAACCGCCGGCACGATAGTAGTGCTGGCCGGAATCGTTTTGCTAGCCCGCTAGCGGGTCGAGACCGGAACCAGTTGCCCATCGCGGAGGTAATAGTCAGCCCCGCGCCAGCGAATGCTGTTGCGCGAAAAACTCACCAGCCAGATCACCGAAGCCACCGCATCCCATAGCGGAATCATCCACAAATGTTTCCAAAACCCGGCCTGCCGCAGCCCCCAGCCGGCGATCAGCGCCGTCATCGCGATCCGTGACGCCACATAAGTGCCCATGAATGCCGCAGCCACGGCGGCCGTAGGATGCGAAGCCACCCCCGCCAGCGTCCACGCCAATCCCCACGTGAAGATCAGTCCCAAGTGCCCCCAGGGACGCAAATTCCGCATCACCACAATCCAGCGCAGCCGCTTATAGAGCAGCTCGCGAAACGACGCATAATCGGCGACAGTCTCGATGGTGTAAGGGAGCAGCACCACCTCGAACCCTTGATCGGCAATCAGGCGCCCCACCAATAAATCATCCGCCGGACGATTCTCAATCGCTGCATATCCTCCGAACCCCGCCAGCCGCGTCCGCGTCGTTGCAATCGTCGGCCCCAAAGCAAACTTGATCCCATCCAACTGCCAAGCCACCAAAATCCCGGGATAAAAATCCGACATCATCCCGATATTCTGCAGCCGGTCGGTAAAGGTTT
>JALYIB010000173.1 GCA_030775965.1 Acidobacteriota bacterium
GTCTTCACGAATAAATTGCCGATGGCCGCGCCACGGGTGCCGAATCCCACGGGAAAACGCGCATGGCCGTTGGAGGCGGGCAAGTTCTTGGCCGGCTGGCGTGTAGTCAAGAAAGTTTTGAGCACGCCCTTTTCAATTACCGTCACCGCGTTGGGCTTCACGCCTTCGAAGTCGAACGGATAGTAACCGGTGAGTGTCTTGCCTCGATACGTGGTCTGCGTCGGATCGTCCACCACATCCAGCCATTCCGGCAGCACACGCGAGCCGGTGCGGCCTTCGTACTCGCTGGCGATCACATTCACGGGCCGGTTGGGATCGGACACCGGTTTGCGCGGGATGTGCAGATTGTCGCCCAGCAATTGTGCAAAAAGTTGCGCCGCCGCTCGCGGTTCGAACAATACGGGCCCTACATAGGCTTCCCCCGCCGGCGCCTGCGATAGAGCCTTAATGTTGTTGGCCAGAGCCGTGAGCGACGCGTCGATTTCGCCCTCTGAAGGAAGTGCCGCCGGTGTAAATGCGGGTGTCGCGAGCGTGTCGCGCACCACCATGCCATCCGGCGATTGCCCTTCGGCCCGTGCGTAAATCCAGGCCACGTCGTCGGGATAGCGCAGCGCGGTTCCTTCGGTGTCCAGATAATAAGTGGTGTCCTGATTGAAATGAAATTCCACGCCCGACGCGAGCACTTCGGGATAAGCGTTAAAAATCGCGGAATGTTTGGCCATGCGGGACCCCCACGCGGCCTCGTCTACTTTAGTGCGCGTGATTTTCGCCAGGCTCTGGAACTTATCGGCACGGGTGTAATCCGGCAGCTTGTCCGCGGGTGCGGCCGCATTGGTGAGCGCGGCGCGCTTGCGCGCGATTGATTCGACGGCGGCCTTATATGCGTAATCGGTCCCCAGCCACAGCCCTTCGCGCAGCGTGCGGTAATCGTTATCGAGCGGCAGAGGCTCGGTATCGTAGCGCGATCCGCTATAAAGACCGCTGTAGATGTGCCCGGTGTTGTCGAAGTCGTAGCTGCCCACCCGGACCTCGATATTGGGAAGACGGAAACGGTTGCGCGATGTCGTGGTCACCGCGCCGAAACTGGCATCCACTTCGAGCGCGTCGTTGTCGTCGAGCGTATAGCTTATAAAGTAAGGTGTATCGTCGCCGCCTCCGCCCACCACGCGCAACTGGCGCGAGCGTTCCAGTTCATCCTTCATGGCGCGTAGAATCACGTCTTCCGCGTAAGGGTCCTGCGCGAGCAAACGCGACACCGGCAGGGATAAACCCGTGATGAGCAGAAAGTGACGTCGCGAAACGGGAGACATTAGGGCTGCGCCTCCGGTCGCGACAGATACGGCGGCTGATCCTGCGAGCGTTCCTTGCGCTGAATCTCGATGCTCGATACCAGCAGTTCCGGTGAGATCGCCGCTACCGGCACGCTGCCCGATTCCGCGCCGCAAATGCCGTTGAAGATCTCGCTCTTATCGGAGGTGGCCATAATATTGGCGAAACTCGCGAGCGGGGTGCCCACGATGCTGACTCCGCGAATCAGTTCGTCGGGGCGCCCATCGGGGTAAACCCGGTAGACCATCAGCGGCACCACCGTGAAAGCCTGCAGGCCCCGCCGTGCCGTTGTGGTGTAGCCGCTGGTGACTTGATCGAAGAACAACCCGTAGGGTTTGCCTTGCTTCTTCACCTCTTCAATCAGCATCTGCCGCAATTCTTTGTCGCTGACTTTCTTCGACGATTCGACAAACAGATTCGATTGCCGCGAAACGATCTCCGCGCCGGCCTGACGGCGTCCGTGCCCGTTCGAATTCGGGAACCCGTCAATGGGGGAACGGGACATCAAAAACGTTTTCAGAACGCCATCCTCAACGATCGGAACCCGGCGCGCCTTCACCCCCTCGTCATCATATAAATAGGACCCGTTCAGCATGGTCCCCTGAAATTCGCGGATGGTGGGGTCGAAGACTACCGAAAGGAATGGCGGAAGAATCTCTTTTCCCACGCTCTTGGTGAATGTCTGCCCCTCCGCCTCATCCTTCTGGCGATGTCCTTCTATGCGGTGCCCGAAGATCTCGTGAAAGAAAACACCTGCGGCGCGGCCCGAGAGAATCGCCGGCCCAACAAAAGGATCGGATGGCGGCGCCCGCAGCAGATCCTGCAGATCCTTGCCGGCCTTCTCAACAGCGGCCAGAATCTCGGCATCCTTCGGCAGGCGCGCCGCCTCGTCGGTCTCGAAACTTTCCATGGTCTGCAGGTCCATGCCGTCGGCGGCTTTGCCGGCCGTAGTAATAATGATGCGGCTGAACAGGCGCCCATGCTCCAGCCGAGTGCCCTCGGTGGTCACCAGAGTTTCCATAGTGCGCTCGGTCTGCAGCGTGATGCCGGAGTTCAACGCGCCCGGATACTGGATGAATTCCTTAGAGAGTTTGCGTAAACGCGTGGCCCACTGGGCCGAATCGAACTTGAGCGCCGGGGGCTGCTGAAAAAAGACCTGCGGAGCCTCCTCAGAGAAATCATCGGACCCGTCAGTTGCCGCCGCTTTTAGCTTCTCATCGGCTTTGATCTGAATCAGACGCTGCGAGGCGTTGCGGTAGACGCGGTCGGTGGCGAGCCACACCGCTTGCCGGATCGACGCCGGATTGTCTTCGAGCGCAATGGTGGTGGTTACCGTGAAGCGGGGAATCTGCCCATTCACGCGACGGTAGTTGTCGAACTTGGGTGAGCCGACGCGCACCGTGATGTCGAGCAGCCGGGCGCGGCTCTGGTTTTGCGATGAGATCGCCCCGTCGCTCGCGCTCAGAACATTGGATTCGCTGTCCGTGACGGAATAGCCCATGAAGTAGGGCGCTGGATCGCCCTTCGCTTTGAGCGCAGCGAAGTTGCGATCCAGCTCGCCCGTCAGGATTTTACTCAGGGGCGATTGCGCCGAAACACACGTGGCAAGCAAGGCCAAAAAAACAAAGTTCCGCACGCTCTAAGCATATCAAGCCCGCCAACCCGTTCTTCGAACCTAAGCCTGCGCCAGCGCCATCCCCCGTTCTTTTAGCCCGTTCAGCGCCAGGCCGTAGCGCCCGCGTACTCCCGTTTTCTCAAAGATATGTTTCAGATGAATCTTAACCGTCCCTGGTCGGATTCCCAAATCGAGCGCGATCTCCTTGTTCTTGAACCCCTGCTCGACCAACCCTAAAACCTGTTGCTCCCGTGCTGTCAGTTCGCTGCGTGGGTAACGCTCGCCTCGCCCCGATTCGCCGAATACCGATTCTTCCATCCAACTGCGCCCCGCCGCGACGGTCTTCAGGCAAGCCAGCACCACTGCAATCCCCGCTGTCTTGCGCAGAATCCCCCGCGCTCCCGCTTGCAAAAAACGCAGCGCCTCTGCTTCCGTGATGGAAGCCCCCCAGATCACAATGGCCGTGTTGGCCGTCAAATCCACCGGTCCCGACACGCGGATATCCGCCAGCCATTCAAGGACGATCTGAATGCCAAAAGCCTTGTCCAGCATAAGCACCGCGGGTGTGGACTCCCGCAAAATATCCTTGGCGCGGGCCAAAGAATCGGTAGCCTGCGCAAACTGCAGGTTAGGGTTGTCGCCCAGCAGAGTCCGAATGCCCTCGGCCGTCACCGGTTGCGTGTCGCAGACGCTCACCGTTTTCACTTCGTCCTGCGCCCTTTCGAGCGGCGTCCAGCCGTCTTTCGGGGCATTTCCCCTCACGGCGCCCGGGACAGCACCCGTTACAGGGGCCGAAATGGTCATCGAGTCAGTAACATTCATCATTATTTTGTGGTCCTCCTTGGGCTTTTACCCAGGCCGGTCTGACTTCCTTCCTGCTTCTGGCGGCTGCTGCCTGTCGCCGTAGTCCGCCACGGAGTAAAACCGGCGTCGAAGACTCATCGACCGGTGATACCACTCTGTTAGTAGCTGAAATCGGCGTGGGTTCTCATGTTATGATCGGGTCTAGTCGATTTACTGCTTTGAAACGTATTCCAATCCGGTTCGGTCTGCATGGCCAATTCTGAGACCTCCATCTCCAGGCGACCGTTAGCCATCAGCCCGAACGCCCCGCTACTGGACCAGTTGGAAACGCTTTTGAAGCCCCATTTGGGCGGTGGACCGATCCAACGCCTGCAGACCTATCCCTCGCCCCGCGATCTGCCTAACCTACTAGCCTCCGGAACAACGCATTTAGTCTTCCTTGACACCACCGGGGACCGTGACCAGGCTCTGCAATTGATCGAGGAAGTAGGGCGCATGGGTGGCCACGTGCCGGTCATCGCCATTCTGGGAGGCAATGAGCCGGATTACATCCTGCGCTGCCTGCGTGCGGGAGCCTCGGATTTTCTAATCCTGCCTTTAACCGTCGAGCAGGTGGATGCCGCCTTCGGCAAACTATCGCGAACGCAGCCCGCCGCCCAGGAAGCTTCCGACGGCAAGGAACCCGCCAAAACCATCGCTGTCATGCCCGCCAAAGGGGCTTGCGGCGCCACCACCGTCGCCTGCAACCTGGCATTTCAATGGAAGCGCACCAGCGGCAAGAAGGTTCTGCTGGTGGACATGGATCCGCTCACCGGCAACTTGTCGTTCCTGCTCAAGGTCAAATCGGTGTATAGCTTTCTCGACGCGCTGCAGCGCTCAAACGAGCTGGATGCCGATCTGTGGGGAGCGATGGTCCGCCCGGTGCACGGCGTCGATGTGCTGCTGGCCCCCGAGTTGATGCTGGATCAGAATCTGGATTTGCGCGATCCTTCCCCCATTCTGGAATACGCGCGCCATGCTTACGACGTGGTGATTCTCGACACCAGCAGCGTCTATACCGAATGGAATTTGAACATCGCTCGAGCGGCCAACGAGTTGCTCCTGGTGACCACCAACGAGCTCCCGGCCTTGCAGGCCGCGCAGCGGGCGCTTTCCTACCTCGATACCAATCGCATCGGGCGCTGGAAGATCCGCTTAGTGGTGAACCGCTACCTGCGCGACGTCGGCTTGAGCCGCGAGGTCATCGGCACCGCGCTGCACACGGAAGTGTTCGAGACCCTGCCCAGCGATTACGACGCCGTGCAAAAGGCCTTGCTAGACGGCAAACCGATTCCGGCCAGCACGCCCTTCGGCAAAGGCATGGTAGAGATCGTCGAGCGCCTGGGCGGGAAAAGCCAGCCAGCCAAAAAGGGTTCGTCCCTGTCAGGCCTGCTGGGATTGTTCTCGAAGACTTCCAAGTAGCCGTATGCGCTCCAGCGCCGGCTTGATGATCCACGAAAACGCGCCGCTTTCGCGCTATACCCGTTTCGAAGTGGGTGGCCC
The DNA here is from genome assembly GCA_030775965.1 of Acidobacteriota bacterium. GTDB lineage: Bacteria > Acidobacteriota > Terriglobia > Bryobacterales > Bryobacteraceae > Palsa-187. Next base: position 5,291 of record JALYIB010000173.1, read on the forward strand.
GGCGCGTGTGCTGGCGGATGCCACAGCCGAGCCGGCGCTAATCGAAGCCCTCCGCGAAATCCGTGAAAGCGGCGAACCCCACACCGTCATGGGAGGCGGGACCAACTTAGTGGCGGCAGACGAAGGTTATGCGGGAGTGGTGCTGCGCTACACCAACTCCTCGATCGAATTCGCCGGCACTACGGTGCGCGTAGCCGCCGGAGCGGTGTTGCAGGATCTGGTCGACGCCTCGATCGCGCATGGGTTGAAGGGTCTGGAGACCATGACCGGAATCCCGGGCTGGCTGGGCGGAGCCGTCTACGGCAATGCCGGAGCCTACGGGCATTCAATTCATGAGCGCATCAGCGGAGTTCGATACCTCGCAGGCGAATGTGTGCACGAAATCGGCAACGCCGCCTGCGGGTTCGCGTACCGCGAGAGCGTTTTCAAGCGCCGCAAAGATTGGATCGTTCTCTCGGCTACGTTGCAATTGGAATCCGCCGATGCCGATGAATTGCGTGCGGCCGCCGCCGGCGTTCTGAAGATCCGCAACCAGAAATATCCGCCTGCGATGCGCTGCGCCGGCAGCATCTTCAAAAACCTTCTGTGGGCGGATTTGTCCGCCGCCGTACGCACGCAAGTTCCCGCGGCTGTAGTCCGCGAAGGTAAAGTTCCTTCGGCTTATTTTCTGGAACAGGCCGGGGCGAAAGGGTTGGTGCGCGGCCGGATCCGAGTAGCCGATTACCATGCGAATCTCATTTATAACGAAGGTGGCGGCACTGCCCGCGAGGTGCGTGAACTGATCGCCGACCTCAAGCGCCGCGTGCACGAATGCTTCGGGCTCGGTCTCGAAGAAGAAGTGCAGTATGTGTAATGTCTATGGCCCCGTGATGCTGATGTTCACGCCCGCTTGGCTCGCTGTGGCGCCGGCTGTGACGATGATACCCGCCGGTCCCGCGGCTACTCCTCCTGGAACTCGCAGACTGATCTGAAATAGCCCCGCATAGCCCGGCGATGGGTCGAGCGAGATTACGTCCGCAGCGAGTCCTCCAATGCTGGCCGTTACCGGCAAATCGCCCAATCCCAGCCCCGTTCCATAGAGCGGCACGACCGCGCCGCGAGCTACCGCGGTAAATTGCGGATCGACGGGATAGAGCGCCGGGGAGGACACCGCGGTGGACACTGTGACCGCCCCCGCGATATTACCCTGATCGACAATCACAATTCCGGCGTCCGCCGACGTTACCAGCGTGATCGGCGCCTGCACTTGAATCTGCGTGTTGTCCATGGCCAAAATCGGCACTGGAATCGAGTTGATCAACACGATTGTACCGGGCGCGTCCGTGGCCGGAACGCCGCTTCCGCGGACAACCAGCAACATCCCCGGCGCGATCGGCCCCGGCGCCAGGCTCACTCCGTTCAATATTTGAATCGTTGTGAGCGGCGTCGGCCCGCTTTGCGGAGTCAGCAAGCGCACCCGGTAGTTTTCTAAATCCGCGACGTACAAAACGCCCGCCGGCCCGACGGCCACGTCCCACGGAAAATTCAACTGCGCGCTCGTCGCAGCGCTACCATCGCC
>JALYIB010000174.1 GCA_030775965.1 Acidobacteriota bacterium
CCCAATCGCAAAACCGCACAACTTGCCCCAGCGGCTGCCCGAGCGATTGCAATACAGCATCCACAAGATCAACACTGGCGCCCCCGCAGCGGACAACAACGTGGAGGCCGCCGCCGTCCCCGCCAACAATCCCACCGCGGCCGCCCCCAGCATTCCCTCGCGATCCACCTCGCGAACCGCCACCCGGAACGCGGCGACTAACATGAATAAACTGATTCCGTAAGCCTGCAGCGGCCCGAAGATGAACACCATCGCGTTCAAGCCCGTCAGCAACAGCGCGCTCAGCGCCGCCGCCCCGCGCCAACTCGCCACCGGGAAACGCAGCAGCACGAATCGCGCAGTCAGCCCCGCCGCGCCCATCGTGAACAGCGCCGCAAACGCGTGCGGAACCTGCCAGTGGAAACCCAGCAGCCGCATCCAGCCCGCATTCCAATAAGCGTTCAACGGCGTCTGCGGAAAACAGAAATCAAGGTAAGGAATTTTGCCGCCGGCCATTAATTGCGAGGCCAGCAGATGATAGCTTTCATCCCAAGTGAAAGCCCAGGTAACGGAATAAATCAGGAATGCGGCCGCGTACAGCCCTGCAATCAACCAGCCGATTCGAGTTTGCCGGCTCACGATCGAGCCTGCTTAAACCAACACCGTGAAAAGGTTCTCGGATTCTTTGCGCTCCACCGGACGATATAAAGTGTCGCGCTCCAGTGGCTCGCGCCCGGCTTCGCGAATCAGCCGCAGCAATTCACCGCGCCGCAGACTGCCGCTGGTGGCCCCGCCCGCGTCGCGATAAATCTTTTCCTCGACCACCGTGCCATCCAGATCGTCCGCGCCAAAGCGCAGCGCGATCTGCGCGATCTGCGGAGTCATCATCACCCAATAAGCCTTGATGTGCGCAATGTTGTCGAGCAGCAGCCGCGACACCGCAATCTCGCGCAGATCGTGAAAGCCCGTGGTCTTGCCGATGTGCTCCATTGCCGTGTTGGCCGGATGAAACGCCAGCGGGATAAAAGTCTGGAAGCCCTCGGTCTCGTCCTGCAGCGAGCGCAGCTTCAGCAAGTGATCCACGCGGTCCTCTTCGGTCTCGATGTGCCCGTAAAGCATCGTGCAGTTCGAATGCAGCCCCATTTTATGAGCGATGCGCGCGACATCGATCCATTGATCCCCTGAAAGTTTGTGATCGCAAATCACCCGCCGCACCCGCTCTGCGAAAATTTCCGCGCCGCCCCCCGGCATCGAATCGAGCCCGGCGTCCCGCAGTAGCTCCAGCACTTCGCGATGGCTGATCTTCGACCGCTGCGCGAAGTAGCCGATCTCCACCATCGTGAACGCCTTCAAGTGCACTTCCGGATAGCGCTGCTTCAACCCGCGCAGCATCTCGCAATACCAGTCGAGTGACAATTCCGGATGCAGTCCGCCGACGATGTGAAACTCGGTCACTCCCTCAGCATGCCCGCGCCCCGCCCGCTCGTAGATTTCCTCCAGCGAAAAAGCGTAAGCCGTAGGATCTTTCGCCTTCTTGCCGAACGCGCACAGCTTGCAGCTAGCTACGCACACATCAGTAGGATTGATGTGCCGGTTGACGTTGAAGAAAGTCTTGTTCCCGTGCAGCCGCTCGCGCACCCGGTTCGCCATCCACCCCACGCCCAGCAAGTCCGGCGTGCGGTACAGCGTCAGCCCGTCGTCAGCGGAAAGCCGCTCGCGAGCCTCCACCTTTTCAAGAATCGGCAGCAGGCGCGCGTCTTCAAATACAGGTGTCATCGTTACTTCCAAAAAATATCACCGGCCCAGAATACAAAGAATATCACGCTGACGTAGCCATTCATCGTGAAGAACGCCGCATCCACGCGCGACAGATCGTTCGGCCAAACGAGCCGGTGTTCCCAAAACAACAGGCCAGCTACCGCCGCGATCCCCGCCCAAGCCAGCGCGCCCAGCGCGAATGCCTTCACCAACATCACCAGGCAAGTCAGCATGCCCAAATGCAGCAGCCGCGAAATCCACAATGCCCCCGGAATTCCAAACCGCCGCGGTATGCTGAACAGCCCCGCCTCCGTGTCGAACTCAAAATCCTGACAAGAGTATATGATGTCGAACCCCGCCGTCCACAAAGTAACCGCCGCCGTCAGCCATAAAATGCGCGGATCGAGCGACCCCCGCATCGCAATCCAAGCCCCCGCCGGCGCGATCCCCAGCGAGAACCCCAACACCACATGTGACAGCGATGTGAACCGCTTGGTGTAGGAATAGAACATCAACACCACCAGCGCCAGCGGAGCCAGCTCGAAGCACAGCGCATTTAATTCCCGCGCCGCGAATAGAAATACGATGCTCCAGAACGCAATGAACCCCCAAGCAAACCCGCGCGACAAAATCCCCGCCGGCAAATGCCGCATCTTGGTCCGCGGATTCCGCCGGTCGATCTCCGCATCCAACACGCGATTGAACGCCATCGCCACGGATCGCGCCGACACCATGCACACCACGATCCACACCAGCTTGAACCACAGACCTTGTCTGACGAATCCCGAATCGCGCCAAGCCAGTAGCGCTCCCGTGAGAGCAAACGGCAGTGCAAACACCGAGTGCTCAAACTTGATCATCTCGAGCGTAAGCCGGACGCGCTTAATGAAGGAGGAAGCCAAACTACTATTCTACGGGAATGCGGTTTTTATTCGCACTCTTGCTGCCGGTCAGCGGGTGCCGTTCCCCCGAAACCATGCGCAGCGGCAGCGAACTTCTAAAAAGTTTGACGCACCGCGAGTCGCGGCCGCAAAACCGCGGCCCGCAAGAACGCCCTAAAAACCGGCGACAAACGTTTAGTTATTTTGCCGCAGCGAGTCGCCGCCCGCGCGCCAGCAGATACAGATCGATCGCCTGATCGAGCGTCGGCATCGCATCGATCCCCAGCGTCTCCATCTTCGCGTTCGACAACGCCGAAAATTTCGGGCGCCGCGCTGCCGTGCGAAACTCGCGCTCATTGGTGGGCTTGAGCGGAGGCGACACCCCCGCCGCCGCAAAAATCTTCACCGCCCAATCGAACCACGAAATCGCAGCGCCCCCGCCGATGTGGAACAGCCCCTGCGCCCCGCGCTCCACCAAATCCGCCGTCCGCGAAGCCAGGGCCGGAGCAAACGTAGGCGACGCCACGTGATCCTCCACCACCTTGATCGGCTGCCCGCCCGCCGCCAGCCGCAGCATCAATTCCACGAAATTCCCGCGCGCCGTGTCGAGCCCCCCGGGACCATACACGCCCGACGTCCGAATAATCAGCGCCTGATCCAGATAAGCCCGCGCGTAATATTCGCCCGCGAGTTTCGCAACCCCATACGCGCCCAGCGGACGCGGCGTGTCTTGCTCGGTATAAGCCCGCCCCGCCATGCCGTCGAAAACGTAATCGGTCGAGAAATGCACCAGCCGCGCATCCGCCTGCCGGCACGCGACGGCCAGATTGCGCACCGCCAGTCCGTTCACTTGGAAAGCCGCCTGCGGCTCTTTCTCCGCGACGTCCACTTGGTTGTAGGCGGCGGAGTTTATTACGATAGCCGGATTGCACTCGGCCAAACACGCATCCACTTGCGCCGCGTTCGTGATGTCGACGTCGGCCCGCTCGAAGCCGGTGACTGGATATCCGCGCCTGGAAAATTCCGCTTTTAATTCGACGCCGAGCTGTCCACCGCTCCCAAAAATCGCAACACGATCAGTTTGCACTCTCTTATTATCACTGTCTTGTTATCCGCGTGCCCGCGGCGCCGGAGCGTCTTCGACCGTAGTCACTTCCGATACCCGTACCGCGGCGATATAGCCCTCGCCCTCCGGCTCGCAGCGCAGAATCTCGCCCAGAATCAGCGTGTGATTATCGGCGATCTCGACCTCCGCGCCCACCGGCACCGGTAAAGATAACTCCAGGCGCACGCCGCTGCCCGACATGTCCAGGACCACGCCGAAGATCGGCTTCGCCGCGTCCGGCACGCCCAACAGGCTGCCAACTTTTAGGATCACGTTCTTACTGATTTTGAGGCGCGATTCTCTACGGTGTTCCACAAAGATTTATCGGGTGAAAGCCCGAAAAACAATAGCGCCGAGCTCCAAAACTTGAGTATCCACGTGACAATTGCGCAGCCCATGGCGCAAGCCGCTCGAAAAAGTGGCAGCGAAATTCGCCCGCAAACCCGCGCTCGCCGCGCACAGCTCCCGCCATTTTCTATAACCTCTTCTATAACCTCGGCGGTTTTTCCAAGCGCGTTCGAAGCGTCGCTCGGCAACCTAATTGTGGTTTAATTGGGAAAAATACCCAGCGCTGTTGAAGGAGCCCACATGCCCACCATCACCACCAGAGACGGCGTCGAGATCTTCTACAAGGATTGGGGTTCGGGCCAACCCATCGTGTTCAGCCACGGCTGGCCGCTGTCAGCCGACGATTGGGACAACCAGTTGCTGTTCTTCCTCAAGCAAGGC
>JALYIB010000175.1 GCA_030775965.1 Acidobacteriota bacterium
CGACGCTCATCGGCAGCGAATCGAGCAAGGCTTGATCGTAATCGCGCCCCGCGAAAGACCGCCCCACTTGCCCCGGATCCACGCAAGTGATCTTCGCTCTCACCCCCGCCGCAATCATGTCGCGCCCCAGTTTCGCCGTAGGAATCTTCCACACCGGGAACAGCGGTTCCAGGCCGGTGCCCTCTAGTTGCCGCACGCGATAATCGCGGATGTCTTCGAGAAACAGATCGCCGAACGCCACTGCGCTAATGCCTTCGGCAACGGCGCGCTCACAAACGGCTCGCATGCGCTGTTCGTACTCGGCATTGGAGCAAGGCCAAGGGAGATCCACCGCCCACAGCGGAATTCCGGTGCGCTCGGCTTGCGTCTCCACTAGCGCCCTTCGCACCGCATGCATGGCCACCCGGTCCGCCGCCGAATTGAAGCTGGTCAGCAGCGCTGCCACCTCGAGCTCCGGTTGTTGGCGGAGCAAATGCAGCGCCCAAACGCTGTCCTTGCCGCTACTCCACGACAGCAGGACGCGTTTCGGAGAAGAGGAACGGGGCCTCATTTTGCCACCGGCCTTTCCGTAGCTGCTCTCCATGCGCGATCGCGAAATGAGGCTTCGTCCCTCTTTTCCCCATGCAGAATCTCCCCCAGAATTTCCGCCGATTCCGCAATCGTCATCCCGGAGCGGTTAAAAAACAAATTCCCATCCGCAAACGCAACCTTGCCCCCACGTACGGCCCTGAGGTCTCCCCACCACGGATGCCGTTCCAGCACGGTGAGCTCCCGCTCCGCCCGCTCCAGATTGAATCCGCACGGCGCGACGATCAAATATTCAGGATCGGCATCGCGAAGCTGTTGGGCGGGAATCGCGGCAGAGAACTCCCCAGGATGCCCCAGCAGCGGCTCGCCGTTGGCGAACTCGATTAGTTCTGGCCCCCAGTTACCCATGGCGAAAAAGGGATCGGTCCACTCCAGCAGCACCACCGTGGGGCGCCCGAGCCCCGCAGTCCGCCGCCGCACTGCGTCTAGCCGCTGCCGCGCGCCATCGGCCACCGCCTGCCCCTCGGCCGCCAAACCCAGCGCATCGGCAACCTGCAATATGCTTTGAAGGATTTCCTCAACCGTCGCCGCCGACAAGGAAAGTTGACGCGCGGCAATCGCACACGACCCACGCTCCAAATCCGCCGGCGTCACCGCGCACACATCGCAATGCGATTGCGTGATCACCAGATCGGGCTGCAGCTCCCGGATCAATTCCATGTCGATGTGATAGAGCGGCTCTCCCGCGTGCAGCCTGCGCCGCACCTCGGCGTCGATGGCCCTGCTCGAAACGGAAACATCGAAAGCCGGTTCACTGCACGAACGAAGCTGCCGTACCCAGGAAGGGTTGTCGCACTCGTGTGACCGCCCCACCAGCATTTTCCCCGCGCCCAGAGCGCACACAATTTCGGTAGCTCCGGCTAGCAGCGAAACGACGCGCACGCTAAGCAGCCTGATGCAGCGGACCAAAGGAACGTTTCAGCAGGGCATAGCCGCCGAAAAGCGCCAGGGCGTAGAATGCATCGCCCGCGATTTGATTCTGGTAGAACGGAATGCCGGCCGCAAAACACGCCGCCAGCCCCGACAGCGTATTCGGATAGAGGCGCCCCGTCGCCCACACAATGAAATTAGTGATGAAGAAAAACGAAAGGCTGGACCCCAGCGCTCCGGCAACAATCGCGGCCACGCCATGGTTCCGCGTAACCCTGCCGCACAGCACCGCGACCATCGCGGCCGCGTAGACGAACCAGAAGCCGCGGTCGAAACCCAGCACCAGATCGCTCAGCGCCAACGCGGACAAGGTCACCAGAATCCCGGTCGAAGCCTTCGCCGCCTGATAGCCCGAAAACAATCCGATCGCCATGAGCGGAGTGAAATTCCACGGATGCGGCAGCAGCCGCGCACCGGCGCACAGCACCACCATCGCGATCCATAAACGCTTGCCGAAATCCATGGGTGTTCTCCTATTGGTTATTGTAGTCGAATCGCCAAGTTCGAAAAACGCAGCGTGCTTGAAATCCCAAGCTGCGGTAGAACCGCTCGACGTGGGATTCGCGTTTGTTACGCTCGTCCCCAGCCATCCAGCACCCGGCGGCCGCCTCGAACGCAGCCGTGCCAGGGAGTTTCAAGAGGCGCATATTCAATCCTATGGCGGCACAGGACCGGACCAGAGCAGTCGTAAAACGATACTTAGTACCTATCCTCCGGCCTTCCCCCCGTCGATTTTAGGTTCCTAAGGGAAACTACGTGAATCCAGTCAGGGTATTTGCTTGTGAAGCGCAGCCGATCGTGCTCGAAGGTCTGGCGAAAGTCCTCGCCGGCGGTAGCGAGTTCGAATATCTGGGTTCCACGCCGGGAATCGCCGACGCCCTGGACGCGGTGCGCCACCAGCATCCCGACGTCTTGTTAGTGGACCAGAGCGTCGGCCTGAAGCAGATCTTTCAATTTATTTCCGACGTGAAAAACACTTGGCCGCGCTGCCAGCCGATCCTGTGGGTGAACGATCTGGCGGAAATCGATTGTTTCCGCGCCTTGCAGTTAGGCGCGCGCGGCATTCTCAAAAAGACCGTATCGATCGCCGCCATGCGGGAGTGCCTGCTGGCGGTGGGCCAAGGCGAAGTGTGGATCGAAAGCTCTCTGGCCGAACATGCTGTCGGCGCCATGGACCGCCGCTCGTCGCCGCGCCTGACGCCGCGCGAAAAAGACATCGTGCATCACGTGTGCGGCGGCTTGAAGAACAAAGAGATTGCCGAAGCCTTGGCCATCACCCCCGGCACGGTGAAAGTACACCTGATGCATATTTTTGAAAAGACCGGGGTCAAAGACCGCTTCGAACTAGCCGTCCAGGGCCGCCGTTTGCTCGGTACCGAACACGCCTCGCCCCTCGAAACAGTCGAGGACCGGACCGCCAAATCGTTTGCCTAAAGTGCACGCCTCATTATGGCGAATAGGTAGACAGGCACTAGGTCCGCGCCCATGACTCCCGAATCCACTATCGCCGCGCTCCCCTCTCTGCCCCCGGCTGGTATCGACGCGCTGTTGCAGCGCCGCTGGGGGCAGCTGCTGGTGCCTTCGCTGCTGGATCTTTTATTTGCCGCGTTGATCGGCTGGCTGTTTATGAGTTCCGGCCCCCACGGCTGGCAGTCTTTGCTGGCGGACGCCGATGTCGGCTGGCACATCCGCACCGGGGAGTACATTCTCGATCACCATCAAGTGCCGCACCACGATCTGTATTCGTTTTCAAAGCCCGGCGCGCCCTGGTATGCCTGGGAGTGGTTGAGCGATGTCATCGACGCCCTGCTGTTCCGCTGGGCCGGATTAAAAGGAGTGGTCCTGGCCGCCGGAGTGATCATTGCGCTCTACGCCACCACTTTAATGCGCCGCATCGTCGACGCCGGCGCGCACTTATTTGTGGCGCTATTCGTAACGCTGCTGTCGGTAGGTTCGGCCTCCATGCACTTCCTGGCCCGGCCGCATGTGTTTACGCTGCTGCTGCTGTCGCTTTCAATGGCCCTCATCGAAGCCGACCGCCGCGGCGCCAACCCGGCGCGCCTGTGGTGGCTGGTTCCCATAACATTGCTCTGGACCAGTTTGCACGGTGGGTTCCTGGTATTGATTGGATTGCTCGGACTCGCGGCCATCGGCGCCGCGGTCGAAGCCTGGATACAACGTACCCCAGGCGCGCGCCCGGACTGGGCTCCGGCATTGCGCTGGAGCAGGTTGACCGCCTCCTGCGCCGCCGTGTCCCTGATCAATCCGTACGGCTGGGGATTGCACGCTCACGTCATCCAGTATTTGCGCTCCGATTGGATTCGCAAAACAGTGCAGGAATTCCAGTCCCCCGTTTTCCGCAATGAGAACATGCTGCAGTTCGAAGCCCTGCTGTTTATCGGGCTGATCACCGCCGGCGCGCGCTTCCGCCGCGGGCGCGTAATCGACGGCCTGTGGATATTGGCTTTGGGCTATATGGCGCTGTCGAGCGTGCGCCATGTGCCCATCTTTGTCACCGTTACCGCTCCCCTGATTGCCGCGGAAATGACCTGCTGGTGGAAAACCTGGGTGGGCCATGCCTCCCCCAAATCCGCTAAAGGGATCTTGAATCAGATGGGTTTCGAGCTGGCACGGGGTTTCCAGCGATATAGCCTCTGGATCGTGCTGGCGGTGGCCGCGCTGGCCTTGAGCGATTCCGCGATCGCTTGGCCCAGCGACTTTCCGGCCGAGTTATTCCCCACCGCCATGATCCACGCCCATGAGCAGCAGATTCTCGAAGCGCGCGTGTTGACTGCCGACCAATGGGCGGATTACTTGATCTACTTGCATCCCCAGCAAAAAGTTTTCGTCGATGGACGCAGTGATTTTTACGGCCCCGAACTGGGCGACCCCTTTTTACAAGTGATGGGAGGCCTGCCGGGCTGGGAGAAGGTCATGGAAAAGTACCGTTTCAACCTGGTGCTGATTCCGGTCGATACCGCGGCCTCGCAATTGTTGAAGCAACGTCCGGAATGGCGTGTCGAGGCCGACGACGGGAAGCAGATCCTGTTCGTCCTCCGTCAGCCCGTAGCGCCCGCCGGTTTATCCCGGAAAGCGGGTTCCAGCACCCGAAACTAAGGTTCTACGGAAGCATAGAAGCGGGCGTCAGCGGGCTAATGAAAACCCCCGATCCGGCCGAAGTAGTTTAAGGAGAGCATTCAAGGATGAAGCCGCAGAATCCGAGTCCGCGCAAGACCGCCGCGGGCCGCAGCAAGAGCAGCGTAGGGATTCCCCATCTGCCGATGGAGTGGATGGATCCGATGAGCTGGCGTCTGCCCTCCGGTAAGGCGCTGGCGGAATTCGCTTTGCAGACTGGGTTTCTAGCGCCCCTGATGATGCGGGCGCCCAAGATGCACAAGAAACCTGGGACGGCGGGCGTGCCCGTGCGTCCGGTGGCGGTGAATCCCCGGTTGACCAGGGAACAGGTCGAGGAGGCGCCGGTGCGTTCGGCGTCGTTTCGTTAAAGGCGATGAGCATGCAGGTGTGGATAGCAATCGTGGTCGGCTTGGCGGCGGTGATCGATGATCTCGCCCGGCGCCACATTGCCAATTGGATTCCCATTGCGGCGCTGGCCGGCGGTTTCGGCTGGCAGATCGGCAAGAGCGGCTGGCCGGGCGTGCTGACGGCTCTGGCCGGAACGGTGGTGGGCTTTGCGGTGTTTTTGATTTTTTATCTACTGGGCGGCATGGGCGGCGGCGACGTGAAGCTGATGGCTGGCTTCGGCGCGCTGCTGGGCGCCGGGCGTTTGCTCGAAGCGGCTCTGTGGACCGCCGGAGTGGGCGGCATCATGGCGCTGGCCGTGTTGGGTTGGAAAGCCCTGCGCCGGCAGATCGGCGAGTGGACCGGGCGGACGCTCAACCATCGCGCGGACCCCGCCGCGTTGAGTTTGGAAGAACGGGAGCGGGAAGCATCGATTCCCTACGCCCCCGCAATTGCGTTGGGTGTGTGGTTATCGCTAGTGCCCAAGGGGTAGAGCGGACAAGTTTTCGGCAACAGAATTTTATCGATCGAAAGGGATCAGCCTTCGGGCGGGGTAACCGGCGGGAGGCGGAGGAGAACAAGCAATGGATCGCAGGTTTATTACGGTGCTGGGTGTCAGCCTGGTGTTCGCGCTGGTGGTTTCAAGCGTGTTTTATCAGATGACGGCGCGCTCGTCGGGCCCTTCTAAGAAGGTCGAATCGACGGATTTGAAAGACGTGGTGGTGACGGCCCGGCCGCTGGGTGTGGGCGTGATGGTAAAGCCGGCTGACATCAAGGTGGTCAAGATGGCCGCCTCGGCGTTCCCCAAGGGTGGATTTTCCAAGGTGGAAGACGTGCTCGACCGGCCGGTGATTTCAAACATCCTGCTCGAAGAGCCGATCCTCGAAGGCCGCCTCGCCGCCAAAGGCAGCGGGCTGGGTCTGGCGCCGACGATTCCCGTCGGGATGCGCGCCGTGACGGTGCGCGTCAATGACGTCGCCAGTGTGTCGGGCTTCGTATTGCCCGGGATGCGCGTCGACGTGCTGGTCACCGGACGGCCGCCCTCGGCCGACGGCGACATGACGTCAACGGTATTGCAGAACATGCTGGTGCTGTCGGCCGGAACCACCATCCAGCCGGACGCCCGCGGCCAAGCCATTCAGGCGCCCACCGTGACGCTGCTGGCCACGCCGGAGCAGTCAGAGACCTTGACGCTCGCCGGCAACGAGGGCCGCCTGCAGCTGGTGCTGCGCAATTCGAGCGATCAGAACGTCGAAGCCACCACCGGACGTTATATCAATGAGCTCTACGGCGCGCCGCGCAAGCTC
>JALYIB010000176.1 GCA_030775965.1 Acidobacteriota bacterium
CGATGGGGGAACGGATCTGGATTGTGGCGGACGAATCGGACGTAGTTAGACTTCGGGAACCGCGCGGGACGGTATACACGGCGGCTGAGGCGCGGCGAGTGGTCCAGATCAGCGATCCGGCAACTATCGCGGAGATTCACGCATGGAAACGCCGCTTTGACGGGGTGGTCCGTGATCGAATAACGGAAGGTTGAGGGCAAGTCTCAAATGAAGCGAAGCGAGAATACCAAAGAAACAAATTGGATGCCTCGGCAGGCCCCACCAGAGAAAGCGGTACTACCTGTCGCGCCGCAGCAGAACGCGCTCCAGCAATGGCCGGAGGCGGGCGTCTCGACGGGCGGGGAAATTGAAAAAGTGGCGACCACAGTTACACGAACGCCTGAGGGCAGGGTAACCCTTCAGGTCGCCAAATCTCTTGACGCAATGTTGAAGGATCTTCGCACACCTACCGGTACGCGCAACGACGAAGTAGCCTTTCGGATCATTGAACAAGTCGGAAATAGCCTCCAGCGTAACGGCACGAAGAATATTGATGGACTTCTGATTGAAGCAATCAGCACAATCGCGGAAATGGCTCCACAGAACTCGACTGAAGCGATGCTGGCAACGCAGATGATTGCGACTCACGAAGCGTCCCTCATGTTCATGCGGCGTGCCACCGCCGAGGGCCAAACCTTCGAGGGGTCGGATGCGAATGTACTTCGGGCTACCCGGCTGATGCGCCTGCATCTTGAGCAGTGCGAGGCTATGCAAAAGCTTAAGGGCAAAGCTGGGCAGCAGAGAGTCATTGTGGAGCACGTCCACGTTCACAAGGGAGGGCAGGCCATCGTGGGCGCTGTGAACGCGGCAAAGACGGAGCCAGGGGGAGGGGATAATCGTGAAAACTGAATTAAGACCCCATGAACAGCGGCGCGGGATGCTGAGAAATGGAAATCTGCCCGGAGACTTCTCAAAGGCTTCACGATGCGGCGCGAAGACCCGGCGCGGAACTCTCTGTCAGTGTCCCGGCATGGCGAACGGGCGTTGCAGGCTCCACGGCGGGCTATCGACGGGGCCAAAGACGGCGGAGGGGATCGAGCGCATTCGGCGGGCCGTCACGAAGCACGGGCGTTACTCCGGGGCGGCCAAACGCATGCGCTCCGAAGTGCGCGAACTGGTTCGGGCGTCACGAATATTGCTTGCTGAAACGATGTTGTGCGGTCATGAACGACTTATTCTTGAAGACGCAGGCGATCCATAGCTCTTAGTGATGAGAATTGATCCTGAAAATCAATGCCTGAAGGCCATGATACAGAGCCCGGTAGGCCTGCTCCTGATCGGAAAGTGACGTTGGGGTGTAGGCTCGCGCCGGAAAACCACCGCCAGTTACTGCAATTTTGTAGTTCAGGTACGACGTACGGATGGGCTTACATTCCTCAACCAGCTTCTTACAGCTACTAAGCGAGATTGCCACTTCCGAGGTGTCGAGCGCATTCGAGAGTTTTCTAATATTTCCGAGAATGGCCTTCTTGTTTATTGCGCCGATCCTTCCAGCTTCGTATGCGGCAAAAAAGGCATCTCGAGAAGATCGCAGAAGGTCAATGGCGTCCCGAAATTGATCAATCAGAATATCCTTTTCGGCTCGACTGTCTGTTGCTCTCCTCGCTAGGTGATGCTGCAGAAAGAACGCTATAAAGACGGCAATCGCAAAATTGGCTACTTCGATCGGCTTAACTTGGAGATCCAAACACAAGCCGAAGGCGTGGTTAGCAGCAAGTACGCATACGCCGATTACACAGAGAGCGGCCAACGAGGCAACGAGCGCGATCATGCCTTTACGTCGGAAATGTACTTCTTGATTTCTTCAATCAAATAGGGCTCGCCATCGGACTTGAATGCCAGGGTCTTCAGAACAGACGCCTGCCCAACTTCGCGGGCCAGTCCACCGAAAGCAGCTTCTAAGAAGGATGTCGCATATCCCTCCGTGCCGTCTAGGTCAACCAGTAGGATCTGGCCTTCACGTCTAGCCTGCTCGAACCGCGGCTTCAAAAGTTCTTCAAGAAACTGTTTCCCAGAGAACTCCCCCTCACTTCTGTCCCTAGGGCCAGGCGTCTCAGAAAATTCCTTCGCTATGTTCAGAACCATCGCCTGTGTCGAGTTCACAGATCATACCTCCCAATAAATTACTGTTCCGTTGAAGGGTTCCGGCAGGGTGCGATATTCGTTCCGACCGATGTTCGCATAAACGTCGTTAGCAACGAAAACCAAAGCCTGTAATCCTCCACGCACGAACTGTTGATAAATCGCTGGCAAGCCTTTCCCTCTATAATCATAGCCCGTGCTCGATTCCACCTTGCCATGTAAGATGTCTAAGAGTAAGTCAGCGTTGCTTTTAAAACCCACCATTTTATAGAACGAGCGCAATTTGTCAAACCTGACGCTTTTGAAAATACC
>JALYIB010000177.1 GCA_030775965.1 Acidobacteriota bacterium
GAAGACCAAGAAGGTGGTTGGCGCCACAGTCCACTATAAAGTGGTTCTGCCCCATGGATACGATCCAGCCAAGACTTATCCAGCGATTCTGGCTTTCGGCGGTGGTCCGCAAACCATGAACACGGTCGACAATGTTCTCGACCGTAACCTCCGCGCGGAGGCTGAAAAACGCGGCTACATCGTGGTCGCGCCCGCGGCTCCCAACGATGAGTTGTTCTTTGAGGACGGCGCTCGCATCTTCCCCGAGTTCCTAAAGCTGATTTTGGCGGATTACAAAATCCAGGACGGCAAGTTCCATATCGCCGGACCATCGAACGGCGGCATCGCCGCCTTCCACGTCGCGGCCGCCCATCCGCAATACTTCCTGTCCGTCACCGCCTTTCCTGGATACATGTGGCAGCCCAGCACCGCGAAGCTCCAGGCGATTTCGCAGATGTGCGTGTTTATGTACGTCGGCGAGAATGACCCTTATATGTGGCACTCCGAGATGAAGAAGGAAGTAGAATGGCTGAGTTCCAAGGGAACCGTCGCTCGTTACACCGTCGAGAAAGGCCAGCCGCACCGCATGGAAACTCTCGCCGGAGCCAATGCCGGACGCTTGTTCGATGGATTTGACGAAGCCCAAAAAGGCTGCAGAAAGCAGTGAGTTAGGTTATACGATGGTATAGATTCCAGGGGCGCGACCGGTGATGCTCATTTTCACAGCCGCTCGGAAAGGCTTGGAGCCAGAAGGGTTACTGGAGCCACCCGCCGGGATCGAACCGGCGACCTGCTGATTACGAATCAGCCGCTCTACCAACTGAGCTAGGGTGGCGCGCTGCCTTTTTTGGGTTGATGACGTTGGATTCAACGATATCAGTTCCCGGTCTTGATTTTAGCAGATGGTCGAGCGATTCGACAGCGGCGCGCGCACTGTCTCTAGAAACGATTTGTTGTAGCGTTCCAGCCCTGCCTGCGCGCCTCTTTAGTCACTCATTCTCCCGGACAGGACGGCTTCCCGTAACAAAGCGCCGGAGCCAGCCTGAGCCCAGCCACCACAGGGCCGCCAGGATCGCCAGCAGCGTGAGAGAGCGTAGCACTCCGGCGAGGAACGCGGCGTTGATCTCGGGCCACCCGAAGCGGAATTGGCGCAGTCGATCGAAGCGTTCCATCATCCAGTGCCACGCGGTATGCGCTACCAGAGCGGATAGGACAATGGTGCCCATCCGTTCGGCCACCACGTAGCGGAACAGCAATTCCAGCGCGGGCACCAGCACGGCCAGCACCAGCAATTGCCCCAGCTCCACGCCGATATTGAACGAGAGCAGCGAGGTCAACAGGTGGCCGCCGGCAAACTGTAACGTTTGTTTCAAGGCGAAGGAGAAGCCGAAGCCGTGCACCAGCCCGAAACCGAAGGCGATCATCCAGCGTTGTTTTACAGTGCTGGCGGTCACGATGTTTTCGAGCGCCATGTAGACGATGGAGGCCGCGATCAGCGTCTCAATCAGCGGCGGGAACCAGAGGGCGTCGGGGCCGAGGTTGTAGGCCGACGCGATGAGTGTGATCGAATGCGCCACAGTAAACGCCGTCACCACCGGGATCAGTCCGCGAAAGCGCCGGAACGGAATCACCAGGCACAGCAGGAACAGCAGGTGGTCCGTGCCATCCAGAATGTGCAGGAAACCCTCGCGCACGAAGCGCAGGGAGGCTTGATACCAGCGTGGGTCGAGCTTGACGATACCGGGATCGTTGTCGAATTCGAACGCGCGAACGACGTAGTTGCCGCTATGTTGCGGCACCAGAAAACGCAGCGCGGTGACGGTGCGGACACCCAGGCGGTCCAGGGCTGGATGAATTGCGAATTCCGAATATTCGGATTGAATCGGATATTCGAATAGCACATCCAGCATGGTCTGGTTCCACACTACGTTGGTATCCAAGGGGAGCGGCGCGCCGGTCACACGCGCCAGCGCGTCTTCATAGGTGGCGAAGGAGCGGTCAGATTCCAGCGAGACCATGGCCGCCCGCACTTGCGGTTTCGGCAGCCGCGCGGCGCCTTCGTAGATCGCGATGGCATCGGCGATCCACAGAGTCGCGGCATCGGCCAGGAACGGCCCGCTGCGCGCGAGATCCAAATAGCCCGGCCCTTTCTGTGGAAACTCGACATCGCGCATGGCCTTCATGGGAGCGCGCACCAGCAGGCGCAGGCGCTGTCCCTCGGGCTTGAGGAAGGCCTGCACCGTAACATCGTTCGGAATGTCGTGAGCCGGGGCAGCGAGGGATGCGGCCAGGGCGATCATCAACAGACGCATTGCAACTTCACCGTGCCTGGTATAGTATCTCAAACATGAAACGGAACCTCTACGCCGGCACAGCGTTTCTCACCGCTATTGTTGCGCTCGGAATCGGCTCCAGCATTCTCGGCCGGAAGGCCGAAGCCTCCTCCGTCCAGGCGCCGCGCTTCGAAGTCGATCCTATGTGGCCCAAGCCGCTGCCTAACCACTGGGTTATCGGCAACACCATCGGCGTGTCGGTCGATGCTAGCGATCACGTTTGGATCATTCATCGGGCGGGCTCACTCGAGGCCAAAGAGATTTACGCGGTGACCGATCCTCCCCGCGCCAGTTGCTGCCTGCCCGCTCCGCCGGTGCTCGAATTCGATCAAGAGGGCAACCTGATCGGGCATTGGGGCGGCCCGGGTCAGGGTTACGATTGGCCGACCTCGAACCACGGCATCACCGTCGATTACAAAGGCAATGTGTGGATCGGCGGCAACGGCCGCGGTCCGCAGCCCAATGGGGAAGCTCCCGCGGAAGGGCAGGCGCCACCCGCCGCATTATTCAAGGACAACGAAATCCTTAAATTCACGCAGGACGGAAAGTTCCTGATGCAGATCGGCAAGCCCGGCGAGAGCAAGGGCAGCAACGATATCGAGAACCTCAAGGGACCGGCCAAGATGTTCGTCGATCGCAAGACGAATGAACTGTACGTGGCCGACGGCTATGGGAATCATCGCGTGATCGTCTTCGACGCGGACAGCGGTAAGTACAAGCGCCACTGGGGCGCTTACGGCAAGAAGCCGGACGACACCAACCTGGGCAATTACAACCCGGACGCTCCGGTCGCGCAACAGTTCCGCAACCCGGTGCATTGCGCCGAGCTCTCAAACGACAACCTGCTGTATGTGTGCGACCGTATTAACGATCGCCTTCAAGTTTTCAAACCAGACGGGACTTTCATTAAGGAAGTCTTCATCGCCAAGCGTACTTTGGGCGACGGCTCGGTGTGGGACATCGCGTTTTCGAAGGACCCGCAACAGAAGTACATCTACCTGGCCGACGGCGCCAACGAAAAGGTGTATGTGATGCTGCGCGAGTCGCTGGAGATCTTAACCAGCTTCGGCGATGGCGGACGCCAGCCGGGGCAATTCTATGCGGTGCACAGCATTGCAACGGATTCGAAGGGCAACGTCTACACCACCGAGACCTACCGCGGCCAGCGTTTGCAGCGCTTCAACTACAAAGGCATCGCGGCCGTCAGCAAGATGGATCAGGGAGTGGTCTGGCCCGCCAGGAAGTAGCGTCTCGCTGCCGTAAAGCGGGCAGAGCTCCCGACGAGCCCCGGGCATATGTTTCGACGTACCTTTGCCTCAAGACTGACGCGCTGTGGCGTGGACATCGTAGCCGTGAAGGAGTTGCTTGGACACGCAAAGATTAGCGTAACTATGCGATATGCGCATTCGAACGATGAGGCAAACGCCGGGCCGTGGAGCGGTTGAGACCAGTGACAAAATAGTGATAGTCGTTCCACGAAGAGCGAAAGTCGCAGTATAATATAGGGACAGTGACCACAACTCATTGGATTCAGGTGGGTTAAAACGGAGAGGTGGCTGAGTGGTCGAAAGCAGCGGTTTGCTAAACCGTCGTAGGGTCAAAAACTCTACCGGGGGTTCGAATCCCCCCCTCTCCGCCAGTACATCTGAGAAGTTTATCGCCCTGACGACAACGCCGCGACTTCGGTCGCATGGACGTTGAAATGACCTTCGAGGAATCTCAGATGTATACCAAACCTTTCACCGTCAGGATTACACACAACCTTCTCAGGACGCCCCAAAATTAGGCTGTAGATGAATGAGGATGCAGAATCCTCAACAGGCGGCACACCCGGATTTTGCTTCTTGCGCACCCTTCTAGGTTAGGGTCGGCCTTCCTCGTATTTGTATTGTCCTAAGAGCCATTACTCGAAACTCCGGAGCAAAGCACTCCATCAATTCGTGTAAACGGAAAATAAATTCCATATCCCCTGTGGTGCACCGCTAGTCCAATAGATATGGTTCGGTCCGAGGGGCCATAGGGATCAGGGTTGCATCTTTTTGACCTATTATGTTAGCCTCGGACTGTCTGAAGGGCCGGACCGAAGCCATAGGGGTTAGGCTTGGCTGTGCCCAACGGCTCGGCGGAGCTTTCCGGCGCACAAGGTCTTTGATAATTTCCTCAAGATCCTAAGTATCAATGCGAGCATAATTGCTCTGTATATCTGGATTCGAGTCAACATTCTGGCAAGTTTTTCGGGCGACAGTCTCGGTTTCTGCAGTAAAGGCAACGGTTCATAAGGAGAACTGAATGAAGCAACGCTGGTGTGCGGTTATGATTGTTGGGAGCTACGCGTTACTCTTCGGGCCCTTGACCGTGTCTGCTCAGTTGAGTTCGTTTGGGGTGTTAGGCGGTTCAACAGTGACGAATACCGGTCCGACCACCGTCCAGGGCAATGTGGGAGTTAGTCCTGGCAGTGCGATTGTTGGTTTCCCTCCGGGCATCGTTACCGGAGGCGCTATCCACCAAACCGACTCCGTCGCAGCCCAAGCCGAGACCGACCTCACCACTCTGTATAACGTACTGGCCGGCCAAGCCTGTAACACCAATTTGACCGGGCAGAACTTAGGGGGTTTGACCCTCACACCCGGAGTCTATTGCTTTGCGACATCGGCGCAGTTGACAGGAATCTTGACGCTTGACGCACAAGGCAATCCCAACGCGACTTTCGTTTTCCAAATCGGCAGCACCTTCACCACCGCCAGCGGGGCTTCCGTCATCATGATCAATGGCGGGTCGACCTGCGGCGTGGCCTGGCAAGTCGGCACCTCCGCTACACTCGGGACTGGCAGCACGGTGGTGGGG
>JALYIB010000178.1 GCA_030775965.1 Acidobacteriota bacterium
GCCTTCCGCGGCGGATCTGCACGATCCTTTTCTGCTGGCCGGCATGCAGAAAGCCGCGGAGAGACTGGTGCAGGCCGTCGAACGGAAAGAACCGATTCTGCTCTACGGCGATTACGATGTCGACGGCACCAGCGCGTTGGTGGTGCTCAAGAAGGTGCTCGACCGGGCCGGCGCGACCGCCACTTGCTTCGTCCCGCACCGCATTCGCGACGGCTATGGCATGAAAAGCGAGGCTGTCGAAGACGCTGCCGCGCGGGGCGTGAAGCTGATCGTGAGCGTCGATACCGGTATTCGCGCGAATCAGGTGGTGAAGCACGCCGCGGGACTGGGGATCGACGTCATCGTCACCGATCATCACTTGCCGGAAGCCGAACTGCCGCCCGCGCTAGCGGTGCTGAATCCCAACCGGCGCGATTGTACGTATCCGGAAAAAAATCTGTGCGGCGCGGGCGTGGCGCTGAAGCTGGCTGAGGCTCTGATGAGCGCACTCGGATGGGATCGCGCGCGGCGGGAGCGCTTGGTCGATTCACTGCTGAAGCTGGTAGCGATCGCCACCGTAGCGGATGTGGTGCCCTTGACCGGAGAGAACCGCGTGATCGTGAAGCGCGGATTGGCTGGGCTCGACCGCGTGACCAATCCCGGGTTGCGCGCGCTGCTCGACGTGGCGGGAATCGAGGCGGGCACTGCGCCCAGCGCCCGCCAGGTCGCGTTTCAAATCGCACCGCGCATCAACGCCGCGGGACGCATGGCCAGCGCCGGCGACATCATCGAGCTGTTTTCCACTTCCGATCCGCAGCGTGCGCGGGCGATCGCAGCGCAGTTGGATGAGTTAAATAAAGACCGCCGCGAAACCGAAGATGGCATCCGGCAAGCCATTCTGGAGCAGTGCCTGGCGCAGCCCGTGACCGATAGCGACGCCGCACTGGTATTCGCCGGCGAGGGCTGGCATCGCGGCGTGGTGGGGATCGTAGCCAGCCGTGTAGTGGAGCGCTATCACCGTCCCGTATTCGTCCTGGGCCTCGACGACGGCATGGCGTATGGATCGGGCCGCAGCATCCGTGCGTTTCATTTGCTCGACGCGCTCGAAGCCATGCCGGCGCTGTTCACAAAATTCGGCGGACACCGGCAGGCCGCCGGTGTGACGCTGCTGGCTTCGCAAGTGGACGAGTTTCGCCTGCAGTTCCAAGCTTACGCCGCGACGCGACTGACAGCGGCCGATTTCGAGGCGGAGATCGAGATCGACGCGGAGATCGGCTTCGACGAAATCACCGATCGAACCGTCGCGGAATTGCTGAACCTGGCGCCTTTCGGCTTCGGCAACCCGCCTCCCACGTTGCTCGCGCGCGGAGTGGAAGTGGCCGCGCCGCCCGACATCAAGAACGACAAGCACGTGTTCTTGCGCTTAAAATCGCAAGGACGCACGCTGCGCGCCAAGGCCTGGAATTTCGTGGAACGCGCCACCGAATTCGCGCCCGGCACACGCCTCGACGTCGCCTTGCAGTTCGAAGACGACGCCTATTCCGCCAAGCGCGGCTATGCGCCCTGGCAAACCATCGTGCGCGATGTCAGGCCTGCCGGCTACGGGTTGCGGTTCCGCGCCGAGGCGATGTAGGCGTTTACTTGACGCTCTAAAATCTCCAGCGGGACGGTGCCGGTATCGAGAACTACATCGTGATATTCACGCAACGAAAATTTGTCGCCCAGCGCTTTGCGAGCCCTCTCGCGCAGCTCCACAATCTTTAACTGCCCGATCATGTAAGAACACGCCTGCCCCGGAAACACCACGTAGCGCTCCACTTCGCTCGCTTCGATGCCATAGTCTATCGCTTGCTGGCGAGTCCAGTGCTTGGCATGCAGGCCGGTATCGACCACCAGCCGCCGCGCACGCCACAAGGCATCGTACAGTTGACCGAGTAGCCCTTCGGGGTCGCCATCGTACCAGCCCGACTCCGCGGCCAGGCGCTCGGCATAGAGCCCCCAGCCTTCCACCAGCGCGGAAATGCCTCCGAACGCCCCAATCTGGCGGAAACGCGGGAGGTCCTGGTTCTCTACCGTCAATGCGATCTGGAAATGGTGGCCGGGAACGCCCTCGTGATAAATCAAGCTGCGCAGAGCGAACTTCGTCATCATCTCGGGGCGTAGCGGGATCTGAATCACGCCCGGGCGTGAACCATCCGGCGCCGGACTGTTGTAGTTCGCCGCAGCGTTAGCCTCCCGAAAGCGCGGAAACGGTTGCACGACAACCCGGCTCTTCGGCGTCTTGTCGAACAAAACCGCCGCGCGTTTTTCGGCGTCGCGCAAGATGCCGTCGGCGTCGGCCATAATGGTCGCGCGGCCCTCCTCTGTCAACGGATAGGCCATATCCTTCTTGAGCTTTTCGGAGCGCTCGTTGATCGACCCATCTGTGCGCCCCAGCCGGCGGAAGATCGCGTCCATTTCTTTTTCGATGCGCGCCACTTCCTTCAGGCCGATTTGATGGATCTGCTCCGGCGTCAAGTTGGTGGTGGTGTAGCGGCGCAAGAAATAGGCATACGCGTTCGCACCGCCCTGGAGACGCCACAACCCCGCATCGTCCGTCGAGCGTGGCAATTGCGATTGCAGCGTGGCAATCGCATTCTTCCACACCGGATACACTTCCACGCCCACGATCTTTTCCGCTTCGCCGCGCAGGGCTTCACGGCGCGCCTCGGGAATCTTCGCGGCCTCCATCTTCTGCGCGAAGATCGCCACCAACGGGTTCTGACTCGGCGAGGGATCGACGAACCCCTGCATCTGCTTGACGGTGGCGTTCAGAATAAATCTGGGCGGGATGATATTCTTGGCCGCCAGCGCGCGCGCTTCGGCGGTGGCTTCCTCCATGCGCGTGCTCACCTGGCGCAGCGCCACGACGTAATTCCCGGCATCCTTTTCGTTGGCGAGTGGATGCCGGACGGTCAGGCTCTCAATCAAATTGACGTTCACGCCATTCATCTGTTCGAGCGGAAACGTGTAGTCCAGATACGGCTCCTCGCGGACCACGGTATCGAGCTGCCATTGCATCAAGTCGGCGGAGATGCGCTGGGTGGGCGTCAATTTGCTGCGATCGAATTTCTGCAATTGCTCGATCCCCTGCTTTGCGAGCTGAATGCGCGCGCGGCGGTAGGCAACGGTTTGCGGGGTGAGCTGGCGTTCGAGACGATCCTGTTCTTCCCCCGTAAAATAGCGCGAGGAAGTAGCCAGGTTGGAATTTCCACGAACCCAAGTCGCCGTGAAATCGCGAAAAAAGTCGTCGATATTGGGCGTTTGTCCCGGTAGAGACGCAGCCAGAAGCAGCGCGGTGGCGAATGCCTTGGTCATGCTCCGGATGCTATCACACCGCATGCTATGACAATAAGTATGCTGTGGAGCGAACTTGCGATCGCCACGTTGCGCGAAGACAATCATCCGCTGTTAGTGCGCGCCGGGTACATGCGCGGCCGGGAATATCTGTTTTTAGGGCAGCGCGCCCTCGCGAAGATCACGGCCCTCCTGCGCCAGGATAGCGCCCTCGAACGTTGCGGCGTAGCCTGCATCGCCGCAGGCGACGACCTTGTGGCAGAGTCGGACTCGGGCGAGGAAGTGCTGGTGCGCGGCGCGAACTACGCAGCTTTAGCGGCGAAGGCCGTCAGCATCGCGCAACCTCCCACGGTTCCCGATCCCCCAGGCGATCTCCAGCCCGAGGCTTTCCACACGCCCGGCGTAAAGACGATTGCCCAGATTTCCGCGTTCACCGGTTTGCCGGCGACTTCGCAAATAAAGAGCCTGGTGATGGTACAGGGCGGCCAGCCCTTGCTAGTCCTGCTGCGCGGCGATCATCAGTTGAGCCCGGCGAAGCTGCCGGGAGCGCGGCAGGCCGAGGCGGAAGAAATCCGCAAGTGGTTCGGAGCCGATCCCGGTTCGCTCGGCCCCATCGGCGCGCGCGGCATAAAAATCATCGCCGACGAAGCGCTGCGCGGCCGGCGCAACATGATCGCGGGCGCAAACCGCGGCGATTACCACTTGCGAAATGTGACCCCAGGCGAAGACGTTGCCGTGGAGTTCGCGGATCTTCGCCAGGTAGTCCTGGGAGACACGTCGATCACCCATAACGGCCCGCTGCATTTTTCAAAGGTCACTTTACTCGACACGCCGGAACGTATTTTGAGCGCCGCCGCGGAACAGAATCGCGACGCCGACGGCCTTGTGCTTCCCGCCGCAATCGCGCCCTTCACCGTCGTGGTAACGCCCGTTCATCCAGAACGCCTCGCCGCGGCCCGCGAAATTTATCAGCGGTTACGGAGCCAAGGACACGACGCCCTGCTCGACGATCGCGACGCCCGCCCCGGCGTAAAATTTAAGGACGCCGATTTGATCGGGTTTCCCTATCGCATCAACGTCGGCAAAAAGCTGGGGGAAGGCTTGGCCGAAGTCGTCGAGCGGCGTTCCCGCAAATCCACCGATGTTCCTGTGGGTGAGATCAGTATTCCACACTGACCAGGAACAATCCGAGCGCGGGTACGGACGGCCCCGGCGGGATCGTACACGCCGGGGCCAGACGTTTTTCGATGTCCGCGCGCCTGAGATTTCCCTTCCCTACCTCGAGCAGCACGCCGACGATGTTGCGTACCATGTGCTTCAGAAACCCGCTGCCGCGCACGCTATAAATCAGCAAATCGCCAGACCGCCGTGCTCGCGAGTGAAACACGCGCCGGACGTTCGAACGCTCCAGTTTGTCCTTATCGTCCGACGCGGCGAAGGCTGAAAAATCGTGCTCGCCTTCGAGCATCGGCGCGAGTTCAAAAATACGCGCCTCGTCGAGCGGATACGGGTAGTGATACACATAGCGGCGATCGAAAGGCGAACACGTTTCGCCGCGATAGAGGCGATACTCATACGTTTTCGCGTGAGCTTGATAACGCGGATGAAAATCCGCGGCGGCTTCGGCCACTGCGAGAATGCGAATATCGAGCGGCAACAAACGATTGATGGCCTTGCGCAAATTGTCCACGGGAATTGGATTCACCAGCGTGAACGCCGCCACCTGCCCCAAGGCATGAACCCCCGCGTCGGTGCGTCCCGACCCGGCGATTCTCACCGCTGCGCCTTCGATCTCCGCGAGTACACTCTCCAGCACGCTTTGGATCGTCGGCAACCCCGGCTGCACTTGCCAACCGTGATATTCAGTCCCGTCATAGCTGACGGTCATGCGGATGCGGCGCATTACGCGGTCTGGCGCGATCCAGGCTTTTCCACCGGAATCCCCTGCTGGCACATCGGGCAGAAGTCCGCGGGATAAGCCACCACATCCAGAGTCGCCAAGGCGACCCGCGGCACGCCCAGATCGACGCGGCCTCCGCTGCGATCAATAATCGACCCGGCTCCGAGCACGCGCGCCCCCGCCGCCGTTACGACGTCGATCACTTCGCGAGTGGTTCCTCCGGTGGTGACCACGTCTTCAATCACCAGCGCCTCTTCCCCGGGACGCAGCGAAAATCCGCGCCGCAGAATCATTTTGCCCGCAGCGTCGCGCTCCGTGAAGATGAAGCGGGCGCCCTTGGCTTTCGCAACCTCGTGGCCGATGGGCAAACCGCCAATGGCTGGAGAGACCACTACATCGCAAGGGGGAAGCTGAGCGGCCAACTCGCGGCCGAAACCTTCGGCCATGGCGGGGTGTTGCAGCACCAGCGCGCACTGCAAATATTCGTTCGAATGAAGACCGCTGGTGAGACGAAAATGGCCCTTGAGATAAGCTCCAGTCTCGCGGAAAACCTGCATGACGGCGTCGGACACGAATTCAAATATAGCGCAGAACCCGGCCCCCACGGCATTTCGCGGCGCAGCTCTGTGCGTGACGGCGCAAGCCATGAGAAACTAATTGGTTAAGGCGTGCTCCGCCTGCCGCCAAATGGCCAATGCGGGAACAAATTGGCGACAGGTATCGTCATTTAAGGAAATCATGAGACAGTTGCAATCCTCAATTGCCGTATTGTGCGCCCTGCTACTGGCGGCGCCTGCCAGTTTTGCCCAGGAACCGTCCCTGCAGCCGCGTTCCCGCTGGTACGCGGGCATCCTCCAGCCCTACGAAGCGCGCCCGCTGGCGCCAGTGAACGTTTCCAATTCCAGCCGGATTGACGCGTTGCTACGCGCGGGAAATCTATATCTGTCACTTTCGGATGCCATTGCACTGGCCCTGGAGAACAATCTGGACGTTGAAATCGAGCGCTACGAATTTTCCATCGCCGAGGCGGATCTGCTGCGCGCTCACTCCGGAGCTTCGATCAACGGCATACCCACCAGCGTCCTACCCGGCGTTCCCACCGGCGCAAACTTGGCCTTGCTGGGCAGTTCCAGCGCTGGCCTGGGAGCGAATGGCGATCTCAGCGCGCTTGCCACTCTGGGCCAGGCGCTAAGTTTTGACCCGATCGTCACCGGCAATCTCAACTTCGGCCACACCACCGTGCCGCAATCGAACACGGTAACCACCGGGACCACCGCGCTCGTCACCACCAACAAAACCGCCAATTTCGGCGTCTCGCAGAGTTTCCCCACCGGGGGCACGGTGTCGTTGGCCTATAACAACATCGTGCAGGATCAAAACTCGTACCGCTCTACCGTCAACCCGTTTACCACCTCCAGCCTGGATCTGAGCGCCGTACAACCGCTGTTGCAGGGTTTCGGCTTCGCGCAAAACAACCGCACCATCCGCATCGCCAAGAACAATCTGAAGGCCTCCGATTTCGTATTCCGCCAGCAATTGATCAACACCGTTGCCAACGTCGTGCAGTTGTACTGGAACCTGGTGGCCGCGATTTCCACTGTAAGCGTCAATCAACAGGCCGTCGCCGTCGCGCAAAAATTGTACGACGACAACAAAAAGCAGGTGGATATCGGCACCCTGGCGCCCATCGAAGTGGTGCGCGCCGAAGCGCAGTTGGCCACCGCCCAGCAGGCGCTGGTGGCCGCGCAGTCGGCGGTGTTGCAACTGGAGTCGGTGCTCAAAAGCGCGCTCAGCCGCAACGGCCTGGCGAGTCAGGCGATCCTCGACGCGCACGTAGTGCCCACCGATCCCATTCGCATCCCCGAAGTGGAAGCCGTACAGCCCATCCAGGACCTGGTGACGAAAGCGCTCGACAATCGCCCCGACCTGGCGCAGAGCCGTATCCAGATCGACAACGCGCAGATCGCCCTGGCCGGCACGCGCAACGCTCTGCTTCCGACGCTCAATGCCACCGGCGATTTCCGCAGCAATGCTCTGGTAGGCGCGCAGAACACCCTGCTAGGGCCAGGCGGCACATCCCCTACCATCGCGGATCCTTTCTTCGTGGGAGGCTACGGCAGTATCCTGGCGCAATTGTTTGGGCGCAGTTTTCCCACGTACTCAGTCGGTCTGAGCCTCAACATTCCTCTGCGCAACCGGGCGGCCCAGGCGAACCTCGCCACCGCCTCGCTCAACCTGCGGCAGAACCAGTTGCTGGTGCAGCGCCAGATGAACCAGATCCGCGTGGACGTCAAGAACGCCATGATCGCCCTCGATCAGGCCCGCGCCCAATACCAAGCGGCCGTCAAGGGACGCGTCCTGCAGGAACAAACCCTCGATGCCGATCAGAAGAAGCTGGCGCTGGGCGCAACCACTGTGTATCAGGTGATTCAAGACCAGCGTGACCTCACCACCGCCGCCGCCGCCGAAGTCACCGCCCAGGCGACCTATGCGGGAGCCCGCGTGCAGCTCGACGTCTCCACTGGTTCCACCTTGGCAAATAACAATGTCATGTTCGATGAAGCCAGATCCGGTCGCGTATCGCGGGTATCCACGGCGCCGCCAACTGCACCTTAAGCCGGTAATCGTTTCCTTAGTCCCTGCTGCGACGGATCGCTAAATCTGTTTTTCAATAACTTAGAGGTTGGCGAGTGGATTGCACACGTAGACTCGTAATGACAATGATCGAGGCTCAAGGCATCCCGATTTCCTCCTTTAAATCCCCGCGGTTCTCCACCTTATAGATCCCCATTTGGCCCCCAGAAAATTCCCCTTTCGGGTCCTTGAGCCTTAAAAATCAGACCTCACCCTCGTGAAACACGCCGCTGCGGCCGATTCAGTTGGTAATGGACGCACTCTCGCTGCTTTCCCCTGAATGGCGATCGGAACTACAGTTTCAACTCAGCCTATTGCGGTTGATGTATCCCAAGACCAGCCTCGGTGAAGGCACGTCCGCCCAAATGGCCGAATTGGAACGCTTGCAGCAGCAGGCCCCCGGCAGCGCTATGAAGGCGACCTAGTTCGTCGCGCCGAGACTTTCAGTGGGCATCGTGGCGACTACCGGCCTCAGTGTGTAGGTCTTCACCATTATTGCGGGCAGCCGGTAATCGGCAGCGCTGGAGCACCCTGACAAATCGTTAGGTGCTGGCCGGCGATGTTTATGGGAGCTACGGCGCCGGTGAAATGATCTCGACCTCGGCACGGATAAACTGCCAATCCGGCAATTCATAGATTCGCAGCTTCGTAGTAGCGCTAGCCGAAACGTCCTTGATTTCCTGCGGCCCCACCGCCGGAACCTTGGCTTCGAACTCGGTGATCGGCGGATCTTCCGGCTTCGCCGCCGTGGTCACCAGCCGGATCTTCAGTGTCAGATCGCCGATGTCCGCTTCCGAATGGTTGATCACTACGAATTTGATGTTTAACTTGCCCGCGGCCGTCTCCGAAATGCGGTACCCGGAGAGCTCCAGATACTTGGCCAGCGGGTGCTTATTCGAGATGACGGTATCGGTGGCCTGCGGGGCCGTAGCCTGCTT
>JALYIB010000179.1 GCA_030775965.1 Acidobacteriota bacterium
GCGTAGCAGAGTGCGGCGAAGCTGCAAGCCAGGGCGACCAAGAGGAAAGAGAGGGAGATGGCGGGTCCGGCGCCGGGGCGGCCGAAGGTGCCTACGGCGTGGCTGCCGCCGATCAGTAAATCGAGAACCGGGGCTTTGAGGATGGAGGGGACGTCGAACTTGAGTCCGGCTGCTGCGGTGCCTGTGAGCGTGAAGATGCCGGAGCCGACGACGACTCCGATGCCTAGAGCGATCAGGCTGCCTAGGCCCAAGGACTTTTTCAGGCGATGCGACGGGTGGTCGCTGGCCGCGATCAATGCCGCGATGCTCTTGGTGCGAAAGAGAGTGGACATGCGGCCGGCGGGACGGGCGCGGGGCCCGTCCTGCCTGGATTGGTTGCCTAACGCTTACGCTGGCCTTTGACCAACTTCTTTACTTTGCGTTTCTGCGAACCGCGGGCCACGTCGGCGGCGCGCTTGGGCTTGGGAGCGGCTTTCTTGCGCGCTGCGCGTTTGAGCTTCTTGCGTTCGTCTTTGTCGGTTACTTTTTTTGTGTTCATTCCACCTTGATCCCTGCGTATTTCGCGATTATTTTTTTCAACCCGTATCCGGGAAAACTCACAGTTACTTTTGTATCTTCGCCCGAACCTTCCAGGCGCAGGACCGTGCCGCGGCCCCACTTGGCGTGTTCCACCGTCGAGCCCGGTCCCAGTTTTTTGGCGGCCGGCTTTTTAAACTGAGGAACGGGCGCTGGCGCTGCCGGTTGGGCTGCGCTTGCCGCTGCCGGTTGGGCGATCCCCTGGGGCGCCGGCATGCCGCGTTCCGAAAAAAACTGCCGGATGTTATCGACAGAATTATAAGTCTTCCCAGTATAAAGGTTTCGTTGGGCGGATTCGCGGACCTGGTAGCGTTCGGAGTAGAGATCGACGTTGCGGGCTTGCGGGGCGTCGCCGCGGACGGCGTCGACCAGGGTGCGCGGGACCTCTTGCAGGAAGCGCGAGGCTAGCGAAACTTCGGGCTGCGCGCCTCCGAAGCGGCGGCGGTAGCGGGCCCAGCTCAAATAGAGTTTGGTTTCCGCGCGGGTCATGCCGACGTAGCACAGGCGGCGTTCTTCTTCCATGCCGCTTTCGGAATCGAGCGAGCGGCTGTGGGGGAAGAGGCCTTCTTCGAGACCCGCGATGAAGACCACGGGGAACTCCAGGCCTTTGGCGTTGTGCATGGTCAGCAGTGAGACGGGGACGCGGGAATCGTTGGAGTCGGCGTCGGAGACGAGGGCGGCGTGATCGAGGAAGTCGCGTAGAGATTCGCCGCGTTCGCCGGCGTCGGCGGCGGCGTTGAGGAGTTCGTCCAGGTTGGCCAGGCGCTGGCGGGATTCTTCGGTGCCCTCTTCTTCCAGCATTTTGCGATAGCCGGTGCGATCCAGCACGTCGGCTAGAGTTTCTCCGATGGGACGCGAGTCGAGTTGCTGGGCAAGCTCGGTCATCATGCGGTGGAACGCTGCCAGGGCGGCTTCGGCGCGGCCGGGGAAGGCGTGGGCTTCGAGCATTTGCTCTAGCGAGGTCCAGAGCGAGAGTTCGTGTTGCAGCGCGTACTGTTCGATCTGTTCCAGAGTAGTGCGGCCGATGCCGCGCGCGGGCGTGTTGATGACGCGCAGCAGCCCGATCGAATCGTGCGGGCTTACCAGGACTTTTAAATACGCGAGAAGGTCTTTCACTTCGGCGCGCTGATAAAAGCTGAAGCCGCCGACGACGATGTATTTACGTCCGTAGCGGCGCAGGGCTTCTTCGATCTGGCGGGATTGGGAATTCGTGCGGTAGAGGACGGCCACGCGCTCTTGCGGGTTGCGGGCCAGGCGGGCCTCGACGGTGTCGGCGATCCACAGGGCTTCGTTTTCCGAATCGGGGGCTTCGTAGAGGGTGATTTTTTCGCCGGCTCCCGAGTCGGTCCACAGAGTTTTTCCGATGCGTTCGGTGTTGTTGGCTACTACGGCGCTGGCGGCTTCGAGAATCGTCTGCGTGGAGCGGTAGTTTTGTTCCAGGCGGATGGTGGTGGCGCCGGGGAAGTCGCGCTCGAAGTCGAGGATGTTGCGGATGTTGGCGCCGCGCCAGCCGTAAATCGACTGGTCTTCGTCGCCGACGACGCAGATGTTATGGCGCTGTTCGCTGAGCAGGCGCATCAGGTCGTATTGGCTGCGATTGGTGTCCTGATATTCGTCGACCATGACGAATTCATAGCGCTGGTTGAGGCGCTGGCGCGTGGCGTCGTCGTGGCGCAGGAGGTTCACGGCTTCTAGAAGCAAGTCGTCGAAGTCGAGGGCGTTCGATTCACGGAGTCTCGCTTCGTAACGCTCGTAGACGGTGGCAAAGCGTGTGGTGGTGGGGTCGGTCGCGGCGCGGGCGATTTCTTCGGGGGATTGGGCGTGGCTTTTCGCGTTGCTGATGCGCGAAAGGGCGGCGCGCGGCTGCATGAATTTGTCGTCGAGGCCTAGCGCTTTGTAGATCGACTTGATCATGGAGATCTGGTCGTCGTCGTCGTAGATGGTGAAGAGCGGGGTGAAGCCGCGGCGGAGTTGGCCAAGGGGCGCGCCTTCGCGGCGCAGCAGGCGCACGCAAAAGGAGTGGAACGTCGCTACGGTGGGGGCTGCTTCGGGGCCGGTTGAGACCAAGCCGCGCACGCGGTCGCGCATTTCGCCGGCGGCCTTGTTGGTAAAAGTGACGGCTAGAACCGCCCAGCCGGGGACGCGGAAAGCGGTCATCAAGTGGGCGATGCGGTGGGTGATGACGCGGGTTTTTCCGCTGCCGGCGCCGGCCAGCACCAGCAGGGGGCCTTCGGAGTGCTCGACCGCCTCCCGTTGGCGGGGGTTCAACCCCTCAAGAAAATCCATGGATATGCGATTTTAGCACGGCTGCGCTCAGGCACCCACATTTGGGGGTATAGGTACCATTACTACTATTTAGATATAGTACGAGCAGACATTCGTCGCTTCTCGCCGCCCGCTGCGGTTGGTGAAATCTTAACCCGTAAAGTTAGAGTAAGCATATGATTCCGAAGACTTCTCCCGAGGTATCCGGAGCGATCCGGGCCCGGTTATATGCTCTGCGGAATAGGAAAGCAATGTTAGACGAAGCGATAGCCAGCCTGGAGCGTTATGCGGCGTGCAGCCGGCGGCCCGGTGCGGCGGTGACGCGGCGGTCGCGGAAAGCGGGGCGGATAAAAGGCGCCGCCCGCTGGGCCGGGGCGACTTAAGTTATTCGAGCAATGTTCGCTACGGGGCGTCCAACCCCTTAGCTGTGTTGTAACCTGAGTGGGGATACGTGCGCCTTTTCTTGTGGATAAATCGGGTTTGCGCTACGGCCGGGCAATGCTTTAGAGGCAGCGGGCTGTCGCAATGCTGATTGAATTCGAGCTCATTGAAAAAGCGAAAAACGGCGACGACGGCGCGTTCAATCAAGTGGTGCAGGCGTACCGGAAGCGGATCCTGGGGACCATCGCGCGGCTGATCGGGAAACCGGAAGACGTGGAGGATGTGGGCCAGGAGGTGTTTCTCCGGCTGTACTATTCGCTGGACCAGCTGCGGGCGGCGGAAGTGTTTGAGCCTTGGCTCTACCGCCTGACGGTGAACGCGGCGTACGATTATTTACGGCGGCAGAAGCGGCGGCATGAGCATCGCATGTCGGACCTGAGCGAGCAGCAGGTGATGATGGCGGATGCGTCGGCCGGCGGCAAGCAGAAGGCCGAGGAAGACCGGCGGACGAAGGTTCGCGAGATGGTGGAATCGCTGCTGGGCAAGGTTTCCGAGGCAGACCGGATTCTGCTGACGATGAAGGAAGTGGAAGGGCTGTCCTTGAAAGAGCTGGAGAAGATTTACAAGGTGAATGAAAACGCCTTGAAGGTGCGCTTGTTCCGGGCGCGGCAGCGGGTTTTGAAGGCTTTCGAAGCGCAAGAGTGAAGCGGGCGGCGGGCGGCGAGGAGTATACAATGGATCGCATGGATCAGGGCGGCGTGAACGATAAGCTGGACGCTGTGTTTGCCCAATACCGGGAGGCTTGTCCCGACCGGGAGGCGTCCGCGAGTTTCATGCCGCAGTTGTGGGAACAGATCGAGGCGCGCCGCAGCGCGGTGGCGTCTTCCTGGTTCCGGCTCTGGGCGCAGGTCTGGCTGGTGGCGACGGTGACGCTGGCGATTGTGATGGGCGGCATCTTGATTCCGCGCTTGGAGAATCCACCGGCGGTTCCGGCGAGTTATGTGGATGTGTTGACGGCGGCCGATTCCGCCAACGACGCCGCGGTGCTACCCACTGGGGAAACCGAATGAAATCCACACGCTGGACGGTAGCCCTCTACATGGCGCTGGTGTTCGCGTGCGGCGGCGTGGTAGGCGCGTTCGCATACCGCTTATACACGGTATCCGCGGTGAGCGCGAATGTGGGGCAACGCAATCCCGAGGAATTCCGCAAGCGGTTCTTGGCGGATCTGAAGTCGCGTTTACAGCTGACCGACGAGCAGGCGGCGAAGCTGAGCGGCGTCATGGACGAGACTCGCATGAGGGTTCGGGCCGCGCGAGCCACGGTGGAACCAGAGATGCAAAAGATTCGCGACGATCAGAAGCAGAAAATCAGTGAATTGTTATCGCCCAGCCAATTGGTCGAATGGCAAAAGATCGTTGACGAGCGCGAACGGAATCGCGAAGGCAAGAGGAACCGCGAGCCGCAACCGCGGTAGGCCGCTTTTTAAGGGACGGGGCTTTACGCGACCGGCTGCTTCTTCTTGGCTTCGGCAGCCTCCCGGACCTTCTGATACTTCTTCTGGAAGCGGTCGACGCGGCCTTCGGTGTCGATCAGCTTCTGTTTGCCCGTGAAAAACGGGTGGCAACTGGAGCAGATTTCAACGCGGATGTCGCCTTTGTGGGCCGAGCGGGTGCGGAATTTGTGTCCGCAGGCGCAGGTGACGTTCACTTCTTCGTAGGCAGGGTGGATACCAGGTTTCATGGCGAACTCTCAAACTTTCCTTGGGAATTTTTATATTAGCACAGTCCCAGCGGGGGATTTGTGATATAGTGATGTTTCATGCTGGCCGCCCGATTTAACTCGTTTCGATTTAGCTATTGGCGGTACTTTACCGTCTGAATCGCGACGAGTGGGCTGAGCAACCAGGTTTAGTAAAGCAACCCACTCGAAAGAGTGGGTTTTTGATTTTTAGGAGATCCCGATGATCATTTCGATGAGGCTGCATGCGACCAAAGAGGAGATCGGCAATGTTCGAGCGCGGATTGAGGAATTCGGCTACAAGGTGCATTCGATCGCCGGTGAGGAGCGGGTCGTGATCGGCGCGGTGGGAGTGGGCGACGTGACGGCCTGCCTGGAATCGCTCGAAGCGATGCCGGGCGTGGAGCGCGCGATGCGCATTTCGGCGCCTTACAAGTTTGTGAGCAAGGAATTCAAGCCCGAAAAAACCACCATTAAAGTGCGCGATGTGGTGATTGGCGGGGACGAGTTCGTCACCATGGCGGGGCCGTGCTCCGTCGAGAGCGAGAAGCAGATCATCGAATCCGCGCAGTTAGTTGCCAAGCATGGCGCTAAGCTGCTGCGCGGTGGCGCGTTCAAGCCGCGGACTTCTCCTTATGACTTCCAAGGGCTGGAACTGGAGGGCTTGAAACTGCTGGATAAAGCCCGGCGCGAGACGGGGCTCGGGATCATTACCGAGGTGATGAGCGACCGCGACGTGGAGATGGTGGCGGAGTACGCTGACGTTCTGCAGATCGGCGCGCGCAACATGCAGAACTTTTCGCTGCTGAAGACGCTGGGCAAATGCGGGCGTCCGATTTTGTTGAAGCGCGGGTTAAGCTCGACTATTAAAGAGTTACTGATGTCGGCGGAGTATATTGTGGCGCACGGGAATCCGGACGTGATGCTGTGCGAGCGCGGCATTCGCACCTTTGAGACGGCGACGCGGAATACGTGCGATATTGTCGCGGTGGCGGTGCTGAACGAAATGACGCATCTGCCGGTGATTCTGGATCCAAGCCATGCGACGGGCAAGCGCAGTCTGGTTCCGCCGCTGGCGCGTGCGGCGGTGGCGATCGGCGCGGACGGCATCATCGTCGAAGTGCATCCGCAGCCGGAGAAGGCGGTCAGCGACGGGGCGCAGAGCTTGAATCCGGCGCAGTGGGCGAACATGATGCAGGATCTGCAACCCTACATTGCGCTGTGGAAACAGGCGCGGGTGCGGGAAGCCGTGGCTGTTTAGGCTCTGCGTGAGCTTTCGCTCTAAACCTTGGCGGGTCGCGCTCGCGGTTGCGGTGTTGTGCGCGGCGGCAGGGGCCGTGTTCCACGGGCTGCGGAATCCTGCTTATGACGCCGGGCGTTTGCTGGCGATGCTGCCGGCGGAGCGGGCCACGCTGGTTTATATCGACACCGGATCGCTGCGCAAGAGCGGGCTGCTGGATCTGGTGGCGGGATCGAAGGCCGCCGAAGAAGCGGACTACCGTAAGTTCGTCGAGCAGACGGGATTCGATTACCGCACGGACTTGGACGCGGTCGCGGCGGCATTCGTGGACGGCCGCGTTTACGCTACGCTGCGCGGGCGATTCCAGTGGACGAAGCTAGCGGCCTACGCGGAGAGCCAGGGCGGCCAATGCCGCGACGCGGTGTGCAGCATGCCGGGCAGCAGTCCCGAGCGGAACATTTCTTATTACCAGGTGGCGTCGAATGTGCTGGCGCTGGCGGTGTCTCCCGACGCGCGGGGGGTAACGAGCGTGGGCCCCAACGCGAGGAAGGTGGAGATTCCCGCGGCGGCCGATCCAGTGTGGATGTCGGTACCGGCCGCGGTTTTCAATCGGCTGGAGGCGTTTCCGGATGGCACGCGCGCGTTCTTGAGTCCGTTGGCGCGTGCGGAAAAAATAACTTTCGCGGCCGGGCCGCAGGGCGACCGCTTGGAACTGCGCCTGGAAGTTGTGTGCCCCACCGCGGACGCCGCAGCGGACTTGGCGAAGCAGCTTGCGAGTGTCACTGGATTGTTGAAGGACATGATTGGGCGCGCGCATATGACTCCCAATCCACGCGATCTGAGCGGAGTGCTGGTGGCGGGGCGCTTCGAGCAGCGCGCGGCGACAGTCGTCGGCACCTGGCCCATTGAGCGTGGGTTTGTCGAAGCATTGGCTTCCGGCCAGATACAATAAAGTACTCATGGAAGCGCGCGTTCTTGCATTTGTTCTCGCCGGGGGCAAAGGGACCCGGCTGTACCCTTTGACGAAAGAAAGAGCCAAGCCGGCGGTGCCCTTCGGCGGGCGCTATCGCATTGTCGATTTCGTACTCAGCAATCTGGTGAATTCGGGCATTCATTCGACCTACGTTTTGATTCAGTTTAAAAGCCAGTCCTTGCTGCAGCACTTGCGCGACGGGTGGGAAGTGAGCGGGCTGCTGCGCCAGCACTTCATTATTCCGGTTCCGGCGCAGATGCGATCGACGGGCGAACAGTGGTATCGCGGCACGGCGGATGCGCTGTATCAGAACATCAATTTGATTGAGCAGGCCGATCCGCACTACGTCTTAATCTTCGGCGCCGATCACATCTACCG
>JALYIB010000180.1 GCA_030775965.1 Acidobacteriota bacterium
GGTCAGTGCCATGTTGTAGCTGCCGCGTTTTTCTTCCACTCCCACCGGCGTTTCAAATAACTCTTCCATCTTCACCGGCGTCAGCAGTTCTTCCTTTTTCCCATCGAAAAACATCCGCCCGCCCTTGAGCGCCACGATCCGTCCGATTTCAGGAACGATGTCGGGCAGATGATGCGTCACCACGATTACCGTCACCCCGTTGTGCGCCAGCTTGCGCATGGCGTCGCGGACTTCGCGCTGCGCCCTCACATCCAGGCTGTTGGTCGGCTCGTCCAGCACCAGCGCCTTGGGATCGTGCGCCAGCGCCCGCGCGAACACCACCCGTCGCGCCTCGCCGCTCGATAGCTCCGTCATCAGCCTATCTGCCAGATGCGCGACTTCGAAGAACTCCAGAACTTCTTGCGCCTTGCGCTCCATGGCGGGGGTCACGTGATGATTGGGCCAGACTCCGATTGAACCGAAGAAAGCGCTGAGCACCGTCTCCATCGCCGAATACGGTTTGGTGCACAGCGCCACCAGATCGTTGGTGACGATTCCCATAGTCGCGCGCAGCTCAAATAGCGTCCAGATATCCTCTCCCCAGATCCGCACGCGGCTTTCGAGCGGGAAACGCGGATAACATTCCCGCGTCACGGTCTTGAGCAGCGTGGATTTCCCGCTGCCGTTCGGACCCAGAATGGCGACGTGCTCGCCGGCCTCAATCGAGAAAGTAACGTTGCGCAGCGCCCTGGTCCCCTCGCGCTCGACGGTAACGTTGTCAAATTCCAAAAGCTTAGGCATCAGCCCATGCTAGCAATCCGCATCCCGAACGTGCTTCGCGTGAAGAAGATTCCGCAGTTCTCATTTGGTCGCGACGCTCACCCAAAACCGCGCCGCGAAGTTCTTGTACTGATGCGCCTGCAGCCACACCACTTGGTCGCCGTAAGGATGCTTCACGATCTCGACGCCCGCGCCCTCGCCCACCAGCTGCTTCATGCCCAGCGCCAGCGCGCCCATCAGTATCACCAACGCTCCCACCTTCAAACCGCCCCCTATTCACCACAAATTCAGCGGACCCCCAGCCTTTCTCCGTTCTACAGGCTCCGCTATCCTTGTATACAATCAGTGCGCCTCCTCGCTCTTCTCGCCTGCCTGATCCTAGCTGCGTGCGAATCCGCGCCCCCGCCTCCGCGCGATTCCACCAAAGAAACCTGGTACGGCTCAGCGGTCGAGGAATTGACTGCCCTCAATCGGGAAGCCGACAGCGCCTTCGCCAGCGGCAAGCCCGATCAAGCCGCCGCGCTCATAGAAAAAGGCCAGCCCTTGATGGCCCGCGTCCTAACCGTCACGCAGCCCACTCTCGAAGCCACCATCGCCGCCTCCGATCTCGACCAGCTCTACGGCCGCATGCTGCTGGCGAATCGTCACTACGGCTGGGCCCGCCTTCTGTTCCAGAAAAACCTCGCGCGTTGGAAGCACTGGCAGCCTCCCACCGCCGACAGCGCCCGCCGCCTTCAGCAGGCTAAAGACGCCATCGCCGAATGCGACCGCCACATCGTCGAGTGACCTCGTCTAATCCCCGCAGCCTGCCGACCCAGCAACACCAATCATTCATCGCACCCCCCTGCGGCCTCTGCTAGCTTGGTAGTTGATCTCTTTTTCCAACATCAATAAGCAATACGGCAAGCAACTTGTCTTCGTAGAAGCCTCCTTCCAACTGAACCCCGGCGAAAAAGTCGGTCTCGTCGGACCCAATGGTTCCGGCAAAACCACGCTCTTCCGCATGGTAGTCGGCGAAGAAGACCCCGACGAAGGCGCCGTCTCCGTTCCCAAAAAACTCACCATCGGCTACTTCCGCCAAGATGTGGAAGAGATGCAAGGCCGATCCGTCCTCGACGAAGCCATCGCCGGCAGCGGCCGCGCCGGCGACCTCCATCACGAACTAGAAGCCCTGCAACACGCCATGGAAGACCCCGCGCAGGCGTCGCACATGGACCGCACCCTGGCCCGCTTCGGCGAAGTCCAGGAAGAATACGAACACCTGGGCGGCTACACCCTCGAAGCCAACGCCACCGAAGTCCTCCACGGCCTGGGCTTTCACGACGATCAAATCGCCCGCGACGTAGGAGCCCTCTCCGGCGGCTGGAAAATGCGTGTCGCCCTTGCCCGGGTCCTCCTAGGCCGCCCGGACGTCCTATTAATGGATGAGCCCACCAACCACCTCGACCTCGAATCCATAATCTGGCTGGAGCAATTCCTAAAATCCTACCCCGGAGCCCTGTTAATGACCTCGCACGACCGCGAGTTCATGAACCGCATCGTCTCCAAAATCGCCGAAATCGACGCCGGCGAAATCATCGCCTATTCCGGCAACTACGATTTCTACGAACGCGAGCGCGCCATCCGCGAAACCAATCAGCAAGCCGCCTTTGCGCGCCAGCAATCGATGCTCGCGAAAGAGCAACGCTTCATAGACCGCTTCCGCACCCACGCCGCCAAAGCCGCCCAAGTGCAAAGCCGCATCAAAGCCCTCGACAAAATTGAAAAAATTGAACTCCCCAAACGCCGCCAGGTAGTGAAATTCGAATTCCGCGTTCCCCCACGCTCCGGCGACCAGGTAGCGGTGCTAGAAGACCTCCACAAAAGCTACGGCCCCAGAGTGATCTACGACGGCTTCGATCTAACCATCCGCCGCGGCGAACGCTGGGCCGTAATGGGCCGCAACGGAGCAGGGAAGACCACGCTCCTCAAAATGATCGCCGGCGCCGCCGCTCCCGACTCCGGCACAGTGCGCCTAGGAGCCAGCCTGAACATGGGCTACTTCGCCCAGCAATCTCTAGATGTGCTCGACTCCGACCTGACCGTTATAGAACAACTCCAACAAGACTTCCCGCAAGACGGCCTAGGCTCCCTCCGCACCCTAGCCGGAGCGTTCCAATTCTCCGGCGACGACGTAGACAAAAAAATCCGCGTCCTCTCCGGCGGCGAAAAATCCCGCCTGGCGATGGCCAGAATGCTCTACAACCCGCCGAACTTTCTAGTCCTAGACGAACCCACCAACCACCTAGACCTAGCCACCAAAGAAATGTTAGTCGAAGCGCTCAAACAATTCGAAGGCACCATGATCTTCGTCTCCCACGACCGCACCTTCCTCCGCGGCCTAGGCTCCCGCGTCCTGGAACTAGGCGCCACCGACCCCCTAATCTACCCCGGCTCCTACATCGAATACGTGCAAAAGTTAGGCCACGAAGCCCCCGGCCTCGCCCCCTAGAATTCCGTCTTATCTGTGTCCATCGGTTCCCATCTGTGAGCCACTTTTTGTTTCCGTTCGCAGATACGATCCAATGGAAACGGATGAGACGCCGCCCCGACTATAGGACCCCGAAGGTCCCTTTTTATTGACGACCAAATGGTATACGTGAAGCGGCTGTCACTAACGACCGTCTCAACTACGCCGCAAAGGCAATCGAAAAACTGGGTGTTCCGGTGCAAGAGTTGGACATATAAAAGGGAACAGATGAAGCGGCTTGAGTATATCTCTGCGGCTGAAGCGATAGTAATTCGTCTGGGTGGACTCATTCTCATTGCGATTTTTATCGGCAAAGCGATTCTTCATGGGTTTCAGCAGCATTGAGCAACGCGTAACCTAATCTACGCGGCGTTGTCCAAGGAAACCACCAACCGCTTACCCAGGAAATCCAGCACCGTCTGAATCCGCGACAATCTAGTTCCATGCCGCGGATCCAACATCCGGCGAATTTCTTTCTCGTTAAGCCCCAATTTGCGTCCGAGCCCGCTATTCGTTAACCCAGCTTCTTGAATCGCGAGATATAAGGCCGCCTTCGCTGCCATCGGAGCGGGCAGCGCCACTTGCGCCTGCCCCCTGCCCGTACGGCTTGGTGCCGGCAGATCGAGTCCATCCGCGATCCGCCCCGCAATCGCCTCCTCTAGACAATCGGCAGCCTGTAGCAGCGCATCCGCGCGGTTTTTGCCGCTAGTGATCGCCTCCGGCAGATCTGGAAACTGGACCGTGAAGCCCTTCTTTTCAGGACTCAATTTCGCTGGGTAGACAAAGCTTCGCATGATCCCTCTGTTATTCAAAATCTTTTAAGGTCAAACCAAGTTGCCGCAACATCGCGTGCAGAGTTCCGAGCGGCAGTTCCTTTTTCAGATCCTGCACCACCGTCCGCGAGCCTCCAAAATACAACGTTCCGTGACTCCCCTTGCCACGCTTCACTTCAAACCTCACGATAATCCCGCGACGCTCGCCAAGCCGCCTAATCTTCCTGAGGAACTCCGCGCCCCTCATGGATTAATACTCGGACATATTTGTCCGCATGTCAACCCACTCTGATCTGCGTCCATCCGTGTCCATCTGTGAGCCAATATTCTTTTTTTCCTCGCAGACGCTCACTTCGCCTTCGCCCGCACAATCTCCCCCATCAAATCCGCCGACCCCGCCACCCGCTCCAAATCCGGATACCGTTCCCCCGTGTGACAATCCACGCGAAGCGTCTTATAAATATCCCCATCCTTAGTGATCAACTCAATCGGCGCCGACCCGCCCTTGGCATCCCGAATCGCCGCCCGCATCACCTCACTCGAAAACTGCCGCCCGCCCACCGCCAGCAACTTCGCCCCTGCCACCATCCCGCCGCGATCCGCCGGACTCCCCGCAATCACATCGATCACATCCCCCTGCTCGCTCAGCGACAGCCCCATCGAATACCGTACGTCCACTCCCTTGTGCGCCGTCTCGCTAGCCTTGAACATCTCCGACGGCTCATCTTTATAAACCAGCCGCCACCCGCCCGCCGCAATCCCACCCAGCGGAGCTCGCGCCTGAATCCGATACACCCGCTGCTCGAAAAACCCGCGCCAGTCGTAAGGCTGTACCGCATTCAACGCCGCATACAACTCCTCCGCCGTGTATGGCTTCATCTCCGGCTTGCCCCCCGCGCCTCCGTGAAAACTCTGCACAAAAGTATCGAGCGACCGCTGCCCCTTGCTCTCCCGCCGAATCAGCGTGTCCGCTTCCAGCCAAATCAGAGACCCCTCCGCATAAAAATCGGTGCTCCGGCGATAGCTACTCCCATCCGCCCGCCCATCGTAAAGTAACCGCGCCGCCGTAGCCGTATCCCCCAGCGGACGCCAATCGCGGCCCGGCGTATTATCCAACTCCGCCGCCTCATTCGCCAGATTCTCGCGATATTGCTGAGCCGTCCATATTCCGCTGCGCGCCGCCAGCACCTCGCCCAAATAATTGGTCAGCCCCTCGTAGACCCACAACAGCCCGCCATCCATCGGCTTTTCGTAGTCGCCCGTAGCCAGCCCCGCCGGCCGCCGGAACTTGCCGTTCCACGAATGCGTCATTTCATGCGGCAGCAGGGACCCGTCATTGCGCCACAACGTATCGTCCGTGAACGTCTTCTCCGCCACCCGATCGTCGCTCGACTCGTGATGCTCCAGCCCGAAATGCGCCACATGATCGCTCAGCGTGACCAGGAAATGATAGTCCCGATAATGCCGCGATCCATACATCGCCCCGCTTTCCTTGACTAAATTCTTGATTTTATCTACCTTATCCGGCGAAATCTCCAAAGCCTCCGGAGAATCCGCCGCAATATTCAAATAATGCGGAGTCTTATCCCCCGGCGACAGATCGATAGTCTTGAAGTTAGCCCCCATGATCACCGGCGAATCGACCACCGTGGTCAGCGAAGCCGGCTGGAACTCAATCGTGTCCCCCGTCTCGCGCGCAATCGGCAGTGCCGTCCCGTAACGCCACCCGCGCGGAACCTTCACCGTAGTCGCCAAATCCAATTGGTCCGAAGGAGTCCCCGCCGGATACATCAACACCTGGTTCCAGCTCATCAACCCCAGTTGCGATGTCGCGGAAGCCCCCGCAGTGAATCCCGCGGCATCCGGCGGCACCAGAAAATCGAACGCCACGTCGATCGACGCCACACCCGCCGGCACATCCACCGCGACGATGAATAACTCCACCGGATCACGCCGCCAGCTCAGCGTCTTCCCGCCGCCCGTGATCTTCAACCCCACCACATCGGTCACCGGACCCGTAGGCGCATGCTCCCCCGGAATCCATTTCGGATAAGCCAGCCGTACCGTGCCCGCCGCAACCGGTATGGTTTCCTTGGCGTGCAAAATCCGCCGCGCCATGTCGCTCGCATCGACGGAAAGTTGAATTACCGGCCCCGCCGCATTCACGAAAGGCGCCAGCCCGAAAAGAAGCAAAAACCCGCGCTTAAACATGATATTTCGATCATAATCTAAGTCGCGAGCATGTCCGGAATCGCCATCCGCCCCGCCACCCGCAAGGACGCCGAATTCCTAATCCAAGGCAACGCCTCCGCAGCACTAAAAACCGAAGCCGCAGGTTCGAATGTGGTCCCAGAGCAGTTATTGCTATATTGACCCCTGGGGGAAACCGCCCCAGGAGAGACCGCCGTGACCCAATCTTCTGAATTTCGCCGCCGTCAAACTCGCCACATCGCCTCGGCCCTGCTCCTAGCGGCTGCCCTGGTTACGACTGGCTGTATGAGGGACGACCTGGACCGCATCGTCAACGGCGGCCAGTTCCCGCCCGGCTGGTCGGTCCGCCCAGACCGCGGCACGCCGCAGCAGCTCCAGTTCTCTCAGGCGGCCGACCTGTTCCATTTTGTCGTCGGTCCCGCCGGCACATTCTACAACCCGGAATGGACCAAGTCCGGCGACTACAAATATTCGGCAAGGATGACGCAGCTCAAAGCCCCGTCGCACGAGACTTCGTATGGCATTACCTTCGGCGGCTCGAATCTCGACCAACCCAACCAGAGTTATTCCTATTTCATGGTCCGCCAAAATGGCGAATATTACATCGCCAACAAAGATGGCGCCTCCCGCCCAAAGAGTGTCGTCGATTGGACCAAACACCCCGCCATCGTGAAGCAGTCGGATAGCGGCCGCGAGGTGAACACGCTCGGCATTGAGGTGCATGGAGCCAACGTCGTGTTCACGGTGAATGGCATGGAAGTAACCCACCTGGCCAAGGACCGCGTCCACACCGACGGCCTGATCGGTTTCCGCATCGGTCACAACCTCGACATCGACGCCGACCAGGTCAGCCGTTAGCATCCCCTCCCCAACGGAAACCAGTAGTGCTGGCGCCCACCTCCGATCTCCACGCTCGTAACCAGACATGGTTCCCAACGTTACTTCAAACGCATGGATACGCCGCTCCCCCACTCAGTTACTTGACCAGGTGCACCCGGTCCTTCTCGTTTTCATTGCAGAACATTTCGAAAATGTCCTGGTCGGCCAGCAGCTCATGCGGGACCTTGATCGTGAAGGGCCGCGTGTAAATCTTAGGATCGTCAAAGGTCATTTCAACGTCTAGGTGCCCGAAGTCGCGCCGGTGAAAGCGCTCCGTCATGCGAAGAGCCTCGCTGTGAAAATGGCCCATCAAGTCCAGCACCGTCTTATCGTTAAACCCGGCAGTTTCCACCACAAATGTGTCGCCTTCCCAATGCCCCACCGAATAGCCCAGGTATGCCGGCAGATTGACTTCTTTCGGAAGCGCTCGGCCGTCCGTGAAAATTTGCCGATGCAGGTTATC